>JAYTDE010000290.1:0-4404 GCA_043736195.1 Burkholderiales bacterium
GCGTGCGATATCGCCAACCTGGCGTGACGCTTTACAAGATGGCCGGAGGCAGCATGCGCACCAGTCCCATAAGCGAAACCAAATTCGATGACTAACAAATAGGTGCTTGCGGTGGAGGAAATGAATGTCGAACATTGAAGCCTTCGACTCCCCATTGGGGATTGGCGTTACTGGAGTGGAGTGAAATGACAAGGTCGCCCGTTGCACTGGTCACCGGCGGCCGCCGCGGCATCGGTCGCGGTATCGCCTATGCGATGGCAGACGCCGGTTTCGACCTGGTGATCAACGATATCGAGTACGACGCCGCAACTACGGAAACGCTGGAAGCCATCGCAACCAGGGGGCGGCGCGCGAAATTCGTGCTGGGCGACATCGCCGATATCGAATCACACGATGCGATGCTCGACCAGGTCTGGTCTTTGTTTGGAACGCTCGACGTACTGGTCAACAACGCCGGGGTACAGGTCAAGGTGCGCGGCGACATGCTGGAAACCACGCCAGAGAGCTATGACCGCCTGCTCGACACCAACCTGCGCGGCACCTTTTTCCTGACGCAAAAAGTGGCACGGCGCATGCTGGCCGAGAAACGCGACGCCGATGCGCCGCCGCGCGCGATCGTGACGATCTCATCCATCAATGCGGGCATTGTGGGGCCGAGCCGCGCTGAATACTGCATCTCCAAGGCGGGCCTCTCGATGATGACCCAACTCTTTGCCGAGCGCCTCGCCGGCGACGACATCATGTGCTACGAGGTGCGTCCCGGCATCATCGAAACCGACATGACCAAGCCGGCCAAGGCACGTTACGACAAACTCATCGCCGAGGGCATCACGCCGATCAAACGCTGGGGGCAGCCTGCGGACATCGGCAAGACCGTGGCGGCACTGGCCGCGCGCGCCTTGCCGTTCAACACCGGCGCAGCCTTCTTTGTCGACGGCGGCATGCACATGAAAGTTTTGTGATGAGCACCACCCACGCCGACCCCACCACCGGCATTGAAGCCGCGCCTGCCGAGCCTGCGGCCGGCGGCAAGATCGTCTGCAATGCCTGCCCGGTGCTGTGCAATATCAGCGAAGGGCGCAGTGGTGCCTGTGACCGCTATGCCAATTTCAAGGGCGTGCTGACGCGACTCGATCCACTGGTGCTGACCGCCCGCACCCTGGACGAAAAAGGCGAACTGGTGGCTTTCGACGGCAAGCCGTGGGACGGCAATCCGCTCGACAATCCGCCGGTCGATGCCGGGCGTTCGCCGGTGTTCGTCACAGGCATCGGCTCGACCACCACCTACCCTGACTACAAGCCGGCGCCGTTCATCGTTGCTGCGAAACATCAGGGCGTCGATACCGTCACGGTGGTTACCGAGGGCGTGTTCAGTTACTGCAGCTTCAAGCTCAAGATCGATACTGACCGCTACATCGGGTCGGAGCAGGCCAGCGTGCGCCATGACGGTGAAGTGGTTGGGCATGTCACTACCGCGGAGTATGGTTCGCAAATGCTCTCGCTGGGTGGGGTTCATCATCTCACCGGGGGTTCCAAGCGCGAAGGCCGAGTCACCTGTCAGGTGATGATGGATCTGGGCAACAAGAAGCCGGTCGAGCTCGATATCGACGGTGGATCGAAACTGGTGGTGCAGGCCGGCAAGCCGCCCGTCATCAACGGCATTGTCGAAAAGCGCATGCGCGTGGGCTGCGGGTCGGCCACCATCGGCATTTTCGCGCCGCAATGGAAGGATCATGTCGACGAGGTGATCGTGGTCGACGACCACATCACCGGCGTGCTCACCGAGCACCAGGCCGGCAAATACATCGACATGCAGCCTTCCGGTATTCGCATTCGCGGCAAGAAATCGACACCGGGGCGCTATTTTCAGGTGGCCAATCCGGGCATGGGCTGGGGCGGCACCGACATCACCGACCCGCTCACCATCATCGAGCGGGTGGATGAAAAGGTCGCGCGGCCCGGCATGCGCGTGCTGTTCGTCTCCACCACCGGCGAGGACTATGCCTATTTCGTGCTTGGCGACCAACTGCAGTTCGTCCCGGCACCGATGTCGGCTGCGCTGCAAAAAGTGGTCGACCGGATTGGAGAGAACTGTGAACCGGCCTTGTGCACGGTGCTGTTCCTGGGCGGCGCCGGCGGTTCCCTGCGTGCCGGCGTTACAGACAACCCGATCGCCCTGACGCGCTCGATCAAGGAATTGCTCACCAACGTCACCGCCGGCGGCGCACCGGCCTATGTGTGGCCGGGCGGCGGCATCATGATGATGGTGGACGTGATGCGCATGCCCGACAATGCCTTCGGTTACGTGCCGACCCCGGCGATCGTGGCGCCGATCGAATTCATCATGAAACTCGCCGACTATCAGGCAATGGGCGGCTACATGCACCGGGTGCGACGCATCGAGGACGTGTTGGCCACCGAGAAATTCCGTCTGGTGGCCCACGACGTACGCAATCCCTGGCCGATCGGCGCGAAGCCGGTGGTGGGCTAGCCAAATGATGGCGCCGCAACGCCAGATTCTTGCCCCCGGCCGCGAGCATTGGCGGCATGGCCCGATCGACCTGGTGATCGAAGCCTGGGGTGAAACCGCGGCTGTGGCACAGGCCCATGCTGCCGCCTGGTCTAAGTTTCAGCAGGTGTTGGGTGAACTGGTGGGGGAACTTGCGGCACTGCGCGCGCCGATTTCCGCGATGTGCGGTGTCGACGGCCGGGTGGCGCGGCGCATGGTGGCGGCATGTGCTGTCTACGCCCCGGATTTCATCACGCCGATGGCTGCGGTGGCCGGCAGTGTCGCCGACGAGATCATCGAATGTTTCGCCCGGCCCGGCGTTGCGCGTGCGTTCGTCAACAATGGCGGTGATATCGCGCTTCATCTTGCGCCCGGTGAGTCCCTGAGAATCGGCGTGGTGGCGCACGCCTACCGGCCCGCTATCGATGGCTGCGTGACACTTGCGGCACACAGCCCGGTCCGCGGCATTGCCACCAGCGGCTGGCGCGGGCGCAGTTTCAGTTTGGGTATTGCCGACAGCGTAACTGTTCTGGCAGCCACCGCCGCTGCCGCTGACGCGGCCGCCACCATGATCGCCAATGCGGTCGATGTCGATCACCCCGCCATCCGGCGTCTGCCTGCTTGCGAAGTCAAGGATGACTCCGATCTCGGCCGGCGACTGGTCACGGTTGATGTCGGGCCACTGCCCGATCGTCTGGTGGCAAGCGCGCTCGATCGGGGTGCGGCCAAAGCGGCGGCATTGCTGGCGCGTGGCCTGATCGTTGGCGCGGCGCTTGCTTTACAAATGAAGTGGCGCAGCGCAGGCTGTGCTGCCCCTGCATTGCCGCAAATGCTGCCGGCGCAACGCGCGGCCTGACCCGAACCCGAGGAGCCTTACAGCAATGTCCACCATGATCAGGAAAGCCCGGAGGCTCGCCGGCGACGCCACTCGCAAGGCCACCGGCATGGCGGTCAAGGCGGCCGGCCGGGTGGCCGGCGGCATGGTGTCGAAAGTGGCTGATGAAGCCGGGAAATTGGCCGGCAAGCTCAATCCAGCGCGTCCTGATCCGGCTGCCATCAAGGTGGATGTACGCAAGATCGTCACGCTGGTCGAAGAGATTCGGCATGAGGGCGGCCCGCGGTCGAAGAAGCCGCACCTGCGCGGCGCCATTGCCGCGGTGGTCGCCAACCCGTTTGCCGGCCGCTATGTTGAAGACTTGACGCCGATGATGGAGGCCTTGAAGCCACTTGGGGTTGAGTTGGCGGCTGCTCTGATCAAGGCCCTGGGCGGGCCGAAAAAGGTCGATGCCTACGGCAAGAGTGTGATCGTGGGCGTGGCAGGCGAATCCGAGCATGCGGCGCTGTGGCATGTGCCGGGTGGTTATGGCATGCGCGAGTTGCTCGACCAATCGCTCGCCATCGTTCCTTCCACCATCAAGGTGGCGGCGGCGGGCGCCGGCATCGATGTGCCGCTGCATCATCGCACCGCGGCCTATGTACGCAGCCATTTCGACAGTGTCGAGATGCGGGTGCCCGACGCGCCGCGACCGAATGAGATCGTCTTCGTCCTGGCCATGGCTGTGGGCGGCCGGGTGCACGAGCGCATGGGCGGCCTCAAGGCAGCCGATATCGCGAAGTTTGATGGTCAACGTTGAATCGTCTTGAAAAGGGGATGTTCATGAATCGACGCGAATTTATGCAAGTGGGTGGCGCCTTGACAGTTGTTGCCACCTTCGGCGCGGCTGGAGCGGCCCATGCCGCGACCAAACCAGGTGCCACCGATGCACTATTGGTCATCGACGTGCAGCACTGCTTCACTCCCGGCGGCTCGCTGGCCGTCAAGGAGGGCGACGCCATCGTGCCGGTGATCAACAAACTGGCCAAGGCCTTCGCCAACGTGGTGGTCACGCAAGACT
>JAYTDE010000291.1:0-2420 GCA_043736195.1 Burkholderiales bacterium
GCTTTCACTTCATTCAACAGATCAGGGTGCCGGTCCAGGACCTTGAGAAGCTTCAAAAGCGCCACCGGAGGGCGGGTCTTGCCATTCTCATAGCGGGAAAACGCATTGACACCACCTCCGAAGATCGCCGCGGCTTCCTGTTGATCGAGGGAGAGTTTTTTCCGAACGCGGACAATGAACTCGGGGTCGATGGTCGCCGCGTTCACCCGTTTATTGAATTCCAGCATCGCCGCGCTGACCCGTGCCGATTCCGCGATGTCAAGCACCATCTCGCCGCAAGCCGGGCAAAAGTCGCCGATCACCTTCGCGATGGTGGTCGATTCCGCCTTGTAGGTGTAAGGCACATCACGCGTGTCGCGGATCAGTTTGGCCTTGGCGCAATTTGGACACTTCATATTCATGGCTCCTTGAAGGATACGATAAGCACATCGTCAACGACCGTGAGTTTCAAATACACCTCGCCCAAATGGGTCTTCGGTCTATACACGTCTTGCCAAATTCGATGATCCGCATGCGTGGTCATGCTTTTGTAGAAGTCTTTGGGAGTAAGGGTCATCACCATGTCAACGATTCCGGCAAAGTCAAAACCCAATGCCGCACCACCGGCCAGAGCGGATACGGTCGATCGAATCTTGCCGGCCTTGATCAGGGTTCTGACAACTGGAAGTTTGCAGTGAGGCGTGCCTTTTTCCATGGCGAATTTTAACCTAGTAGGTTAAATTCTGAAAGGTGTTTACCGCCTCCCGCAGTGCGATGCGTCGAGCCGCCATCCGCGCGTTCACGCCGACGCCGGCGTGCAGGGGCGCCATCTTGATCGCGCCATGGTTTCAGTTCACGCCGCGGCCGCCCGGAACGCCGCCTGTACGGCACGTACCACCGAAGGCCAACGAAGGGTGCAAGGTTCCCAGCTTCGGCATTGCGCGGGATTTCGCGTCAGTTTTGGCCGGTGTCAACAGTTACGGCAACCCCAGCGTCGCCGCCCTCTCCCCGGTGGCCACATTCGACAACGTGGTCGACCGCACAAACACCCCCGCCACCGGCGCGCGAATGGTCTCGACCGTATCGCCCCAGATATCGACAATCGTCGCCAGCAGTTGATCGCGTTCCACCACCGCGCCAAGCTCGACCTCGGTGCGCAACAAGCCGCCCTTGGTCGCGCGCAGGCCCAGGAAGTCGCTCATCATGTGGGCGACCGGCGGCAGCTTGCGTTCGCCTTCGATCATGCCAAGCCCGATCAGCGCATTGTTGATGCAACGCGCCCCTTCGTCGGTCACGCTTTGCTCCAGCCGCCCGCCCTCGCCGATCTCGAAGGTGAAGGCCGGTACGCCGGCGGCGGTGGCCTCTACACAGGAAATGCCGCGGCTGACATACATGCCGCGTTCGCCGCGCACGATGAAGCCGGTGGCGCATTGCTCGGCCAGCCACAGTGCGCGTTCGGCCGACGGGCCCAGGCTCATCGAGGGCAGGATGGCGATCGGCACGTAGCGCCCGCCACGCGTGGGCGTGTGGATGTCGATCGCGCAGGAACATTCACGGATCAATGCGAACAGTTTTCCGGCGACGATCTGCGCCAGGTTACCTTTGACGTCGCCGGGGAACACGGTCCAGGCGTCGATCGGCGCCTGGTCGAGCGGCGATTTCATGAACTGCGAAACCGGGAAGCGATGGTCGGCGTAGAAGGCCAGCGGGTGCTGCACCGGCACGCAGACAATGCTGCCGGCCAGTTGCGCCGGGTCGATGGCGGCGATCACCTTTGCCAGAATGGCGATGCCATTGACTTCGTCGCCATGGATCGCGGCGCCCAGATACAGGCGCGGGCCCGGCTTGGCGCCGTTGACCAGCACTAATGGAAAGCGCACCGGCGTGCTGTCGGCCAATTCGACTAAGTCCATCTGGCCGCGCACCACGCGCCCTGGGGCGGCGCTCAAGGGGCCGGCGGTCAAGGTTCCAACCGGGAAGGTCTTGATGGCTTGCATCGGTGAATGGCTCCGGGTTCAGGCGGCCTGGCGCGCGGTGGCGTCGGACGGCAGGTCGTAGGAATCGAGCAGGCTGTCGACCAGGCGGGTGGCGTCGTTCCAGTCGTAGGTGCGGTACTGGTGACCCGCGGTGAACATTTTCGGGCCGCTGTAGAACATTTCGTATTGCGTGTGGCGCGAGGCGAACTCGGAGCCCACGCTGTCCCAGGCCAGCTTGAACATCTTGACGCGGCCATGGGCATCGGTCACCGGTGAATGCTGGGTCTTGCCGATCAGCGCGGCGATTTCCGGATTGCTGAAATCCTGGGCCGAGGAAGGCAGCATGATCATGCCGCCGCCGGCTAAGTCACGGATCATCTCGATCACCTGCGGGTAGAGGCGCTGCGCCAGCACATTGGCGCTGTAGAGCATGGCGCGGTCGGGGATGAAGAATTCGCCCTGTTC
>JAYTDE010000292.1:0-3237 GCA_043736195.1 Burkholderiales bacterium
GCCTCCAGCGGCAAGATGTGGACGGCGTTCTGCGACGCGCTGGGCGCCGCGGCCCTCAAGGCCAGGCCCGAATACCAGGACGGCAAATTGCGCGCCGCCCGTCGCGACGCACTCGATGCCGACATCAACGCGCTGACCGCTGGCTTCACGGTAGCCGATCTGGTCGAACGTCTGAACCCGGTCGGCGTGCCCTGCGGCCCGATCTACGACATCGGCCAGGCCTTCGAAGACCCCCAGGCGCAACACCTGCGGATGACGCGCGTGGCCGCGCACCCGAAACTTGGCGAGGTGCGGCTGGTGCGCTCGCCGATCAACCTGTCGGCCTGCCCGCACCCGGAACGCTTTCATCATGCCGGGCCAGATCCGGGCGAGCACAACGACGAACTGCTGCAGGAACTCGGCTTCGACGCCGCCGCCATCGCACGCTTGAAAGCCGAAGGAGCCCTCGCATGAGCCGCCGCGATATTCCGCTGGCCACCACCAGGATCATCGCCGCCGTTGAAAACGGTGTCGGCTGGCTGACCTTCAACAGTCCCGAGCGCCGCAACGCGATCTCGCTGGAAATGTGGCAGGGCATGGCCGACGCCGGCCACGCCTTCGCGCTCGATCCGGAAGTGCGGGTGGTGGTGATGCACGGCGCGGGCGGCAAGGCCTTCGCCTCTGGCGCCGACATTTCCGAATTCGAAACCCAGCGTGCGAACGCCGAGCAGAAGCGCCACTACGGTGAAATCTCCCAGCGTGGCCATGAGGCGCTGGCCAGGCTCGACAAACCGCTGATCGCCATGATCCAGGGCTTCTGCATCGGCGGCGGGCTGGCCATCGCACTGGCAGCGGACCTGCGCTTCGCCACACCGGGTTCGCGCTTCGGCATTCCGGCCGCCAGGCTGGGTCTTGGCTATGACTATCCGGGGTTGGCGACCTTAGCCCGCTTAGTCGGCCCGTCGCGCGCCAAAGACATCCTGTTTTCCGCGCGTTTTCTCGAGGCCGCCGAAGCGCAGGCCTTCGGCCTGATCAATGCGGTAGTTGACGATGCCGGACTCGAGGCCCATGTCGCCGAATACGCCGCACGGGTGGCCGCCAATGCGCCGCTCACCGTGCATGCGGCGAAGGCGGCGATGCGTGCGTTCGAGCGCTATTCGATATTGGCCGACGGCGCCGACATCGCCACGCTGGTGGATCGCTGCTTCGACAGCGAAGACTACAAGGAAGGGCGCAGCGCCTTCATGGAGAAGCGCACGCCGGTCTTCAAGGGTCGCTGAACACGGCAGCGCCCAATATCGCGATCGACAATGAACGAACACTGGCCGGGACTCTCGAGGCGACGGCTGTTTTCCGTGGCCGCGGCGCTGTGGATCGCCATCGGTGCGCTGCAGTCCGCCTGTGCACAGTCCTATCCCGAGCGCCCGGTGCGCCTGGTCGTGCCCTTTCCCGCGGGCGGAACCGTCGATGCGGTCGCCCGCGGCATCGCGCAAAAACTGTCGGACTCGTTGCGGCAAGCGGTCGTGGTCGACAACCGTGCGGGTGGCGCCGGCAGCATCGGCTCCGAGGCGGTGGCCCGCGCCGCGCCTGACGGTTACACCCTGCTGATGGGAACGGCAAGCACCCATGGCAGCAACCCGGCAGTGCAAAAGGGGTTGCCCTACGACGCGATACGCGATTTCGCGCCGATCATCCTGGTCGCCAGTACGCCCTACATCCTGGTGGTCCATCCGTCGCTGCCGGCCAATACGGTGGCCGAGCTGCTCGCATTGGCGCGCGCGCAGCCCGGGCGGCTCAACTATGGCTCCTATGGGGCGGGCAGCTCGAACCATCTGGCCAGCGAACTGTTTCGCGCGATCACCGGGGTGGACATCGTCCACGTGCCCTACAAGGGCGGCGCGCCGGCGCTGGCCGATCTTCTCGCCGGCCAGGTGCAGATGATGTTCGATGTGTTCGCCACCTCGGGCCCGCAGTTGCGCAGCGGCAAGCTGCGCCTGCTGGGCGTCGGTGCGGCGCGCCGCTCGACGCTCGCGCCCGATACGCCGACGCTCGCCGAAGCAGGCGTCAACGGCTTCGAAGCGGGGACCTTCTTCGGCCTGTTCGCGCCGACGGCGACGCCGCGCCCGTTGTTGGCACGCCTGAACGAGGAGGTCAACCGCGTCCTGCTGCTGCCGGATGTGCGCGAGCGCCTGGCCGCGGCGGGCGCGGAGCCGGGCGGCGGGTCACCCGAGCAACTCGGGCAAGCGGTCGCTACCGAGGTCGCGAAGTGGACCCGGCTGGTGCGCGAACAGAACCTGCGTTTCGATCCCTGAGGCGGGGTTGTTGGCAGGTACGCGACCAGGCCCGGATGATCGGGCCAGGGGCGGTCCGCAACGTCAGGCTGAATTAGCCGGCCTAATGGTGCGTGCCGTGATCGCCGTGGACGTGGCGATGGGTGATCTCTTCGCTCGTGGCCTGACGCACTGCCATCACCTTGCAGGCGAAACGCAGAGCTTCGCCGGCCAGCGGCTGGTTGCCGTCGAGGTGGACCACCGGCCCCTTGATCTTCATCACGTGGAAGATCGTTGGTACAGCGCCGTCGCTGACACCCTCCATTGTTCCGCCCTGCTTCACGCCGGGCGGAAACTCGGTTCTGGGAATCGTGCGCACCAGGCTTTCGTCGCGCGGGCCGAAGGCTTCATCGACGGCCAGATCCACAGTGACGGCAAAGCCGACGCTCCGGCCTTCAAGCGCGGCCTCGACCTTTTGGAACAGATTGTCGTAGCCGCCGTGAAGATAGGCAATGGTGTTGCCTTCGCGCTGTTTGCCCTTGGCGTCGGTCAGGGTGTAACGCAGGGTGACCGCGGTGTCTTTGGTGATGTTCATATCGGCTTGGTGGTCGTTGAATTTGAAGTGGCGCCGTTGCAGGAACGGCTGCCGCGCAAAGCCTGCCACACCCGCGCCGGCGTCGCCGGCATATCCAGGTGCGCAATGCCCAGCGGCCGCAAGGCATCGACCATCGCGTTCATCAAGGTCGGCAGCGCCCCGGTGGTGCCAGCCTCACCGGTGCCCTTGGCACCGAGGAAGTTGCTGGGGCTGAAAACAGGATGTTCGACCGCCTTGATGTCCGGCAGCAGCCCGGCGCGCGGCATGAAATAGTCCATGAAGCTGCCGCACAGCAACTGTCCGGATTCACGGTCGTACACACTATGTTCACCGAATACCTGGCCCGCGCCCTGGACAATGCCGCCGTGCAGTTGCCCTTCGACTAAGGTGTGG
>JAYTDE010000293.1:0-2683 GCA_043736195.1 Burkholderiales bacterium
TTGATGTTGCGCGCGCGGTCGTAACGGTCGATCACCGCCGGCCCGCTGCCCAGTTCCAGCGTGGCCACCTGCCCGATCATCACCGCACCGACTTCCGGTTTCGACGACGCCACCGTCAGCCGTTCGAGCACGCCCAAATCCTTGCGCGCACGGGCATCGAGCTTGACCACCACCGGCACCTGGCGTTGCGGCAAATTCAGTTTCGGCAGCGCCACATCGTAGTCGCCGATGGTGGCGATGCGCAGGGCTTCGCCGATGGCCGCGGTGGTGACGCCCAAGTCGGCGGCACGCGCGAAGTCGGGGCGTACCAGCAGTTCCGGGCGGATCAGCGCCGCGGTCGAGGCCACGCTGCCGATGCCTTGCAGGGTGCGCAGGTCGCGCTCGACATCCAGCGCGGTGGCGGCCAGCGCCTGCGGGTCGTCGCCGGTCAACACCAGAACGTACTTTTCGCCCGACCCGCCCAGGCCCACCTTGGTGCGCACGCCTGGCAACTCCGACAGGGCCTCACGCAACTGCCGCTCGGTCACCTGCTTGCGCACCGCGCGCTCCTGGCGCTCCTCCAGCACCACTGTGAGCGTCGCCTGGCGCACCTCGGCCGCACCTTGCGGCGCGAACGGGTCGCTGCCGGCGGCACCGCCGCCGATGGTGGTGTAAACGCTTTTCACATACTTGACCGCGCTGATCAGCGCGCGCGCCCTTTCGGCCGCCGCATGCGTTTGCGCCAGCGTCGAGCCAGGCGGCAGCTCCACATGCACCTGGGTTTGCGACAGGTCGTCGGGCGGAATGAAACCGGTCGGCAACAAGGGGATCAACGCCACAGAGCCTGCGAAGAATGCGGCGGAGGCGATCATGGTGATCCAGCGATGCCTCAAGCACCAGGCTGCCATGCGCATGTAGAGCCGCATCACCCGGCCGTCTTTCTCGATGCGCTCGGAGGTGGCCTTGAGCATGTAGGCCGCCATCATCGGTGTGAGCATGCGCGCCACCACCAGCGAGGCGAATACCGCCAGCGAAGCGGTCCAGCCGAATTGTTTGAAGAACTTGCCGGCGATGCCGCTCATGAAGGCGGTCGGCAGGAATACCGCGACCAGGGTGAAGGTGGTGGCGATAACCGCCAGGCCGATTTCGTCGGCCGCCTCCATCGCCGCCTGGAACGGCGACTTGCCCATGCGCAAGTGGCGCATGATGTTTTCCACTTCCACGATCGCGTCGTCGACCAGGATGCCGACCACCAGCGACAGCGCCAGCAGGGTCACCACGTTTAGCGAAAAGCCCAGGTAGTGCATGCCGATGAAGGCCGGAATCACCGACAGCGGCAGCGCCACCGCCGAGACGAAGGTGGCGCGCCAGTCGCGCAGGAACAGGAACACCACGATCACCGCGAGGATCGCGCCTTCATAGAGCAGCAGCATCGAGCCGTCGAATTCCTCGGCCACCGGATTGACGAAGTCGAAGGCCTCGGTGATCTTGAGTTCGGAGTCGGCTGCGCGCAATTCGGCCAGGGTGCTGCGCACACCGGCGCCGACTTCGACCTCGCTGGCGCCGCGACTGCGCGTGACCTCGAAGCCGACCACCGGCTTGCCATCGAGGAGCGCCAGCGAGCGCGGCTCGGCGATGCCGTCGGTCACGCTCGCCAGCTGGTCCAGACGTACGCGGCGGCCACTGTGCAGGGTCAGCTCGATGTTCTTCAGTTCTTCGGCCGAACGCACGTTGCCCAAAGCGCGCACCGCCTGCTCGGCACTGCCGATGTCGACCCGGCCACCGCCGGCTTCCTGCTGGATCTGCTTCAACTGGCGCGAGATTTCGCCGGCGGTGATGCCGAACGAGGCCATGCGCGCCGGGTCGAGCGCGATGCCGATCTCGCGCGTGACCCCGCCTACACGGTTGACCGCGCCGACGCCGCGTACCAGCAAAAGGCGCCTGGCGATGGTGTCCTCGACAAACCATGACAAGCCTTCTTCGTCGAGGCGGCTTGAGGCCACGGTGTAGGCGAGGATTGGTGCGCCAGCCAGGTCGAGCTTGGTGACGATCGGGTCACGCACATCGCCGGGCAGGTCCGCGCGTATGCGCGCCACCGCCGAGCGCACGTCGTCGAGCGCCTCCTGCACCATTTTTTCGAGGCGAAATTCCGCTGTGATAGTGACGCTGCCATCCTGGACCTTGGTGTACACATGCTTCAAGCCCTGCAAGGTGGCAACCGAATTCTCGATCTTGCGCGCGACATCGGTCTCCAGTTGCGACGGCGAAGCGCCCGGCAGGGCGACGCTCACGTTGATGGTCGGCAGGTCGAGATCGGGAAAGTTCTGCACCTTCATCGCCGAGAACGACAAGGCGCCGCCGAAGCACAGCAGCACGAAGAACATCAGGGCCGGAACCGGGTTCCGGATGCACCAGGCGGAAACGTTCATTTGACGACCTTGACCATGTCGCCATCGGCTAAGAAGGCCACGCCGGAAGCGACGATGCGGTCGGTGGCAGCGAGACCTGCGATCACTTCCACCCGATCTTCCACGCGCCGTCCGGTTTCGAGCTTGACGCGCGCCACCTTGGCGGTGCCGTCCTGTACCGGCCCGGCGCGGAAGGCAAAGCTGAAGCCATCGCGCAGCACCAGGGCATCCTGCGGCACGGTCAGGCCGCTGGCGCCGCCGAGTGCGAATTCACCACGCGCGAACATGCCGGGCTT
>JAYTDE010000294.1:0-6299 GCA_043736195.1 Burkholderiales bacterium
GGGTTTGAGATGAGCACCTGGTACGGGCTCTACGTCACCGCCGGCACGCCGCGCGAGGTGGTGGCGCGCCTGCAGGCCGAGACCGCGCGCATTCTCAAACTGCCCGACGTGCAGGCCAAGTTGAAGGGCCTGGGCGGCGAGCCCGGCAACGTGAGCCCGGAACAATTCGCCGCGCTAAACCGCGCGGAATTCGAGCGCTTCGGCAAGCTGATCCGCGACGCCAACATCAAGATCGACGCACAATGAATTTCACCGGCAAACCTGTCATCGCACTATTCACCGGTGACCCGGCCGGCATCGGCCCGGAACTCACCGCGCGCCTCCTGGCCGCGCCTGAAACTGCCACCCGTGCCGAGCTGGTCCTGATCGGCAACCGCGCCACCTTCGCTGAAGGCGCCGCGGCTGCGGGGGCTGGCAGCACCACACCGGCTGGGGTCCGCGTGCATGAGTGGGCCGGGCTTGACGCGCCGGCGTTCGCGCGCGGCGTAGTGAACGAAAAGAACGGTCGCTTCATGCTCGATGCCCTGACTGAGGGTGCCCGTCTCGTAACCTCAGGGGCGGCCGATGCCCTGTGCTTCGCACCACTCAACAAGGGCGCGTTGCGTGCCGGCGGCATGCGCCAGGAGGATGAAATGCGCTGGTTCGCCGATCTTCTCAGCTACGACGGCGTCTGCGGCGAACTCAACGTGCTGGAAAACCTGTGGACCTCGCGCGTCACCTCGCATGTGCCACTCAAAGAAGTGAGCAGCTTGTTGACCATTGAAAAGGTGGCCGACGCGATCCGCATGATCACCGAGGCCTTGCGCGCCGCCGGCAATGCCAACCCGCGGGTCGCGGTATGCGGCCTGAATCCGCACAACGGCGACAACGGCAATTATGGGGACGAAGAAGGCCGCATCATCCTGCCCGGCGTGAAGTTGGCTGCCTCCCGCGGCTTCGCGGCCGATGGACCGTTCGCGGCCGACACCGCTTTCGTACGCGCGATCAAGACCGACGGCTCGGGCTATAACGGCGTAGTCACCATGTACCACGACCAGGGCCAGATCGCGATGAAGCTGATGGGCTTCGAGCGCGGCGTCACCGTGCAGGGCGGATTGCCGATTCCGATCACCACGCCAGCGCACGGAACCGCTTACGACATCGCCGGCCAGGGTGTGGCCAATCCGCAGGCGATGAAGAATGCGTTCGACATCGCCTGCAAGATGGGAGCAAGCCGCAAACTGGCGGCGGCGCATTAGCCACGCGACACCGACGGCGCGGCCGTCCAGATCTAGCAGCCTGTCGAATTTGAGAGGCGCAGGCCGCTAAACGCCCCAGAGAATGTCTTTGGAGTCGGCCTGCGCGCGTTCGAGCATCTCGATGAAAGGCCACACCCGAGTCTTGAGTGGCACATAGTTGCGTGCTGCCACGGGTTCGGCTTCCTCGTCCGGGCCACGCTCACCGCCCTGCGCGGCAATCGCCGCCTGCAGAAGCGCAATCGCCTGCGGCGCCTCGGCCGCGGTAATCACGCCGCGCATGCCGAACTCCTTGCCGATGATTTCCAGCACCTGTCGGGCGTTGGCGTCGAGCATGGTGAGGTCCCCCGAGGCACGGGTCTTGAAGGTGATCGCCATCGCGGGCGTGTCGCCGGCTTACGCCGTCGCCACCTGGTGCGCGGGCGTCACCGGCGCCTTGCCGGAGCCCGAAAGCTTCTTGGTCAGCCAGTCCATGTAGACATAGATCACCGGCGTCAGGTACAGGGTCAGGAACTGCGAGACCACCAGGCCTCCCACTACCGCCATGCCCAGCGGCACGCGCTCGGCACCGGCGCCTATGCCAATGGCAATCGGCAGGGTGCCGGCCAGCGCCGCCATGGTGGTCATCATGATCGGACGGAAGCGGATCAGCGAGGCCTCGAAAATCGCCTGCTCGGCGCTGATGCCGGGCTCGCGTTCGCGCTCGATGGCGAAGTCGATCATCATGATGGCGTTCTTCTTGACGATGCCGATCAGCATGATGATGCCCACGAAGGCATAGAGCGAAAGATCGATGTTGAACAGGTACAGAGTCAGGAGCGCGCCCATGCCGGCGGCCGGCAGGCCCGACAGGATGGTCAGCGGGTGGATGAAACTTTCGTACAGGATGCCCAGCACGATGTAGATCACCAGCACGGCTACGATCAGCAGGATGCCCAGGCCCTTGAGCGAATCCTGGAAGGCCTGCGCGGTGCCCTGGAACGAACCATTGAGCGAGGCCGGCATCTTCAGTTCACGCTCGGCCGCGCGTACCCGGTCAACCGCGTCGCCGAGAGCAACGCCGGCCGACAGGTTGAAGGAGATCGTCACCGACGGCAGTTGCCCCTGGTGATTGACCGTCAAGGCCTGGTTCTTGCGGGTCACGCGCGCCACCGAATCGAGCGGAATCAGCTTGCCCTGCGAGGAGCGCACGTAGATTTTCGACAGGGAACTGGGGTCGCTCTGGAATTCTGGCGCGACTTCCATGATGACCTGGTACTGCGCGGTGGAGCCGTAAATGGTCGATACCTGGCGGCTGGAGAATGAACTGGTCAGCGCCTCCTGCACCTGGCTCACGGTGAGCCCCAATTGCGGCAGCTTGTCGCGATCGATGTCGAGGGTGACCGTCGGGCTGTTGTTGAACAGGTTCGAGGTCACGTCCTGCAGGCCTTCGATCTTGCGAAAGCGCGCCAGGAACTGGTTCGACCAGGAATACAGCTCGTCAAGGTCGGCACCTTGCAGCGTGTACTGGTACTGCGCAGCCGTCAGCAGCCCGCCAATGCGGATCGGCGGCGGGTTTTGCAGCGATACGCGAATGCCGGGCACCGAGGCCACCTTGCCGCGCAGGCGCGCGATGATCTCGGCCGGCTTGGACTTGCGCTCACCGTGCGGTTTCAGGCGCAGGAACAGGGTGCCCGAGTTGGAGGTGGCGCGCGGACCGCCGGCACCGACGCTCGAATTGACCGCGAGAATATCCGGGTCCTGGGCGATGATTTCCGCCACCCGGATCTGTCGCGCCGCCATTGCGGCGAACGAGGAATCCTGGCCGCCTTCGGTAAACGCGATGATCTGCCCGGTATCACCGGCAGGCAGAAAATCCTTGGGTACCTGGTAGTACAGCACCGCGGTCAGCCCGAAGGTCGCGAAGAACACCACAAGAACCACGCGGCGATGCTTGAGCGACCAGGTCAACGAATCGCGATAGGCAGCCAGCGTACCCTCGTAGCCACGCTCGAACAGGTTGAACAGCCAGCCATGCTTCTCGCCGTGGTGCGAGCGCACAAAGCGGCTGCACAGCATCGGCGTCAAGGTCAGCGAAACAAAACCCGAGACCAGGATGGCGGCACAAATGGTCACCGCGAATTCGTGCAGCAAGCGCCCGACAATGCCGCTCATGAACATCACCGGGATGAACACCGCCACCAGCGACAGGGTCATCGAGATGATGGTGAAACTGATCTCCTTCGAGCCCTTGAACGCCGCCTCCATCGGCGGCACGCCATCTTCGATGTGGCGCACGATGTTTTCCAGCATCACGATGGCGTCGTCGACCACGAAGCCCACCGCGAGCGTGAGCGCCAGCAGCGACAGGTTGTCCAGGCTGTAGCCCAGGGCGTACATCAGCGCGAAGGTACCGATCACCGAAATCGGCAGCGCCACCGAGGGAATCAGGGTGGCCGAGAGGTTGCGCAGGAAGAGGAATATCACCAGCACCACCAGTACCGCCGCCAATATCAGGGTGAACTTGACATCCGCGATCGATGCGCGGATCGACTGGGTGCGGTCAAAGAATACTTCCATCTCGATCGACGGCGGCAGCTTGGCCTGGAAGGTAGGCAACACGCGCTTGATCGATTCGACCATTTCGATGGTGTTGGTGCCGGGCTGGCGCTGAATCGCCAGCACGATGGCGCGCTTGCCGTTGAACCAGTTGGCCACCCGTGAGTTCTCGACGCTGTCGACCAGATTGGCCACCGAATCAAGCTTGACCGGTGCGCCATTGCGGTACACCACGGTGACGTTGCGGAAATCGCTGGCGCGATCCAGCTGCCCGTTGGAGCGCACCGCCAGCGCCTGCCGCGTGCCTTCGAGGATGCCGGTCGGCTTGGTGACATTGCCCTGGGCGATCGACTGCTGCACTTCATCCAGGCCGATCCCCATCGCCGCCAGCTTGTTGGGGTCGAGCTGCACCCGCACCGCATATTTCTGCGAGCCGAACACGTTGACCAGCGCCACGCCGGAAACCGTCGAGAGGCGCTGTGCCAGCTGGGTCTCGGCGTATTCATTGACCACTGACAGCGGCAGGGTTTGTGAACTGAGGGCGATGTAGTAGACCGGCGAGTCGGCCGGATTGACCTTGCGGAACGACGGTGGCGTGGTCATCTCGGTGGGCAAGCGGCGTTGCGCGACCGCCATCGCCGACTGCACGTCTTGCGCGGCGGCATCGATGTCACGGTCCAGCGAGAACGATAGCGTGATCGAGGTGACGCCCTGCGCACTGACCGAATTGAGTGCATCGAGCCCGGCAATGGTTGAAAACTGCGCTTCAAGCGGTGTCGCCACCGCCGCCGCCATGGTTTCCGGCGAGGCGCCCGGCAACTGCGCGGTGACCTGGATGGTCGGGAAATCGATCTGCGGCAATTCGCTCACCGGCAGCTTGAAATAGGAGATCGAGCCGAATACCAGGAGTGCCGCCATCAGCAGCGTCGTCATCACCGGCCGGCGGATACACAACTCGGGCAAACTCATTTCGCTTCTCCTTTTTTGGCGCCCGCTGGCGCGCCATCGCCCTTGACCCCGGCTGACCCGGTACCCGCAGTGGGCGCAGGCGCACCACCCTTTTCGCCGCCACCGCCGCCGGCATCGCCTTTGCCCATGCCACCACCCTTGGCGCCAGCGACCTCTTTGCCGCCGCCGCTGTCGCCCTTCGGTCCGCCCTCGCCTTTGGCGCTGGCGTCGCCTTTCGCACCAGCGTCACCCTTGGCGCCGCCTTCGCCCTTAGGCCCACCACTCTTGCCCCCTGGCCCGCCCTGGCCCCCCGGCGGCCCCTTGCCCGGCTCGCGCGCTTCGTACTTCGCCCCCGGAGTGAGGCGCAACTGACCGTCGGTGACCACCTTGTCGCCGAGCGCCAGCCCGGTCTCGACGATCAGGCGATCGCGGCCGGCTGGCAACACCTTGACGCGTCGGATCTCCACGGTCTGATCCGGCTTGGCGACATAAACAAAACTGCCGTTGGGGCCCGCTTGCAGCGCCTCGGCGGGCATCACGATCGCGCCGGCGATATCGCGCAGAGTCATCGAGATTTCAAGAAACTGCCCGGGCGTGAGGCGTTCGTCGGCGTTCGGGAACTTCGCCTTCATCAGGATGGTGCCGGTGCTTGAATCCACGGTGTTGTCGATGAACACCAGTTCACCGGTGACCGTGGCGCCGGTCGCACCCGGCGTGCGCGCGTCCACCTTGAGCTTCTTGCCGAGTTGGTCGCGCGTGATCTCGGCTAATTGATTTTCCGGCACCGAGAAAGTGGCATAGATCGGGCGCAACTGATTGATCACCACCAGGCTGGTGTCGCTGGCCTTGACACTGCCGCCGGGAAACACCAGCACCGCGCCGGCCACGCCATCCATCGGCGCGGTGATGGTGGTGTAGCTCAGCTGTACTTGCGCCAGTTCGAGCGCCGCCTGATTGGCCTTGAGAGTTGCATCGAGCGTATCGACGGTGGCACGAAAGCCATCGAGAGTCGCGGTGGATATAAAGCCCTTGTTGAGCAGGTCGGAGTTGCGCGCCAGATCGGCTTTGGCCTTGTCGAGCTGGGCGCGGTCGCGCGCCAGATTGGCCTGGCTTTGCTGGGCCTGGGCCTGCAGCGCACGCGAATCGAGGGTCACCATCGGCTGGCCGCGCCGGATGTGCTGGCCGGCGCTGTATTGCACACCGACGATCTGGCCGTCGATGCGCGATTTGAGAGTCACCGACGAGTAAGCTTCGGTGCGGCCCACCACGTTGAAGCGCAGCGGCACGTCACGCTGCTCGACCGCGGCTATGGTCACCGGTGTCGGGCGCGGCGGTGTACTCGCCGATTTGGCGGCACTGGCGGTGGCAACCTGACGCTGCTGGTACAGATACGCCCCCGCCCCGACAGCTGACACAAACACGAGCGCTGCGACCACACTTGACGTTCTTGACATGAAGTTCCCGCTTTTGGTTCTTTACACGAACAAAAGATCGCGAATCGTACCGGATTCGTATTATGGCGAAGTTTGACCAAACTCGGCTATGCGCCCGCGCTCTACACACAAGGCTCAAATGCAA
>JAYTDE010000295.1:0-4401 GCA_043736195.1 Burkholderiales bacterium
TTGACTATCACCGCCGGATTGTCGGCATCCACGCCTTCGAGCGCGGCCACGAAATAGTTCGAATAGCTCTCACGGCGCATCTCGCCATCGGTGATGATGTCGATACCGGCACGCTCCATGTCGCGAATCGCCAGGATGGTCGCGTCGTCCTGCGCCTCACCCAGACGTTCGGCCGGAATGCGCCACATTTCATGCATGTTCACGCGCGGCACTACTTTTGAAAGCATGGCGCGATCGATCAGCCAGTCGGGTTGCGGATAGCTGCCGACCACGGTGGTCGGAAACAGGATGTTGCTCATCGATTCAGGTCCTTGTTGGTAAATGTCATGGCAGTCGCCGCGGCCCGCGTGTGGGCGGACAGCGCGACTTTAATCGAACTTGATGCCCGCATCCTTGATGGTTTTGGTGGCGCGGGCGATTTCGGTGCGCACAAATGCGCCGAACTCATCGCTGCCTCCGCCGGTCGGCTCACCGCCGGTATTGATGATCTTTTCGCGGATGTCCGGCGCGCTGATGGCGCGATTCGTATCCGCGTTGATCTTCGCAATCACATCCCGCGGTGTGGCGGCCGGCGCGAACAGGCCGTACCAGTTGGTCGCCACGAAGCCAGGCACGCCGGATTCGGAAATCGTCGGCACCTCCGGCAATTGCAGCGTGCGCTTGGGCGTGCCCACCGCGATCGCCTTCAAACGCCCGCCCTTGATGTGCTGCAGCACCGTGGGCATGGTGTCCATATTCATGTCGACTTGCCCCGCGATCAGGTCGATCACCGCCTGGCCGCTACCCTTGTAGGGAATATGCAGCAGGTCGGCGCCGGTCAAAAACTTGAAGGTCTCGGTCGACATGTGTTGCACGCTGCCGTTGCCCGAAGACGCGTAGCGCAATTGCCTGATCTTGCTCTGCGCGATCAGCGTCTTCACGTCATTGATGGGCACCCCATTGTGCAGGGTCAGCACCAGCGCCACCTGCGATACCGGCACCACCGGCGCGAAATCCTTTTGCTGGTCGTAGGGCAGTTTCGGGAACGCCTGTTGCGCCACCACGTTCGAATTGGGCAGGCCCATGAGCAGCGTATAGCCGTCCGCGGCGGATTTCGCCACCAGGTCGGCGGCGATGGTGCCGCTGGCGCCGGCGCGATTTTCGACAATCACCTGTTGGCCCCAATATTCCGACAAGCGGACCACCAGAATGCGCGCGGTGATGTCAGTGCCGCCACCTGGCGGGAAACCGGCGAGGATGCGCACCGGTCGTGTCGGATAAGTCTGGGCGAACGCCGATGGCACCAACCAGCCGGTCACGATGCCAAGCAGCAAGGCGCGCGCGCCCCGGGTACAGTGAAGCCTCATGCGCATGTTCTTCTCCTTGAACCGAATCGAAGGCCGATCAACGGATGCCGCAGCATCGCAAGCACCAACGTCCAATGGCCGCGCCGTCACTGCTCGAACCGCTGGTACGGCGATGCAGCGTACACCACCCGCCCGCCAATCATGGTCAGGAGCGAATGCAGGGTGGCCATCTCGGGCAACGGTACGGTCATGTAATCCCGATCGAGCACCGCCAGATCGGCCAGTTTGCCCACCCCCAACGCGCCGCGCCGGGACTCATCATGCGCCAACCAGGCCGAACCCTGGGTGTACATGCGCAAAGCCTGCAGTCGGTCGGGGGTTTCCTCGGGGCCGCGCAGCGCCACGCCGCCGGCCGACTTGCCGTCGAGCATCCAGCGCAAGGCCACGAAGGGGTTGTAGTTCGCCACCCGATGGGCGTCGGTGCCGGCACCGATCCGCGTGCCGACCTTGAGCGCGGTACGCAAGGGCGGCATGCGCTTGAGTTCCGCCTCGCCCTTTGCCTGCCGTTCGCGTTCGCCATCGAAATACATCGCCCCCTGCACCGCCCAGCCCACACCCAGCGCCTGCATCCGCGCCAGCGTGGCTTCCGAGGCGTTGTTCAGGTGCGCGATCGACCAGCGCAGCCGGGCGATCGGGAATTCACGATTGACCCGTTCGAAAACCTCCAGCAGGTGATGCGCGGAGGCGTCGCCGTGCCAGTGCTGGGTGAGCGTCATGCCGCGCTCGGCGGCCCAGCGCGCGGCCTGGTAGAACTGCTCCTTGTCCGCATCGGTGGGTTTGTCGTTGTTGTACATGCCGAAGGTGACGCGCTCGCCGATACCGTTGAACTTGAGCATGTCGTCGCCGAAGCCCATCGGCAGCAACTGGGTCAGTTCCTTGAATTCCTCAAGTTCGCGGCCGCGTTTCTGCGAAAAATAGCTGTAGACCATGCGCACCGTGAGGCTACGCTCGCGCCATACCTGCAGCAATGGCGCGTACTCGTCGGGTGACATGTTGAAACCGCCCGGGTCGATCACCCCGGTCAGCCCGACCCGGTTCAATTCGCGAAAGAACTTTTTCGTGCCCTCGACCTTCTGGGCATAGTCGGGGCGCGGCAGCTTGTCGAACAGCGGCACGATGCCGCCAACGATCGCACCGGTAGGTTGGCCAGCCGCATCGCGTTCGAATTTCCCGCCGCCCGGCAGATCCGACTCGGCACCGATGCCTAGCGCCTTGTGCGCCAGGGGAGTCAGCATCGCCCAGCCATACATCCACTGCACGTACACCGGGTTGTCCGGCGCCGCGGCGACCAGTTCGGCCTGGGTCGGGCGCCGCCGCTCGCGGAACTGCTCGTCGGTCCAGCCGCCGGCGACCACCAGCCAGGCACCCGGCTTGGCGCTGCGCGCCGCGTCGCGCACCCTGGCCACCGCTTCGTCGATCGAACCCAGACCGAACCAGTGCACTTCGGTCGAAAAACTCAGTGCGGCGCGAATTGAATGCATGTGCGAATCGATCAGGCCGGGAATCACCGTGCGGCCGCCCAGATCGATCACGCGCGTGTCAGGTCCGGCCAGTTTTTTCACCGCCGCGGATTTCCCCAGGGCGACGATGCGGCCGTCGCGAATCGCCAGCGCCTGATGGACCGAGCCACGCTCGTCGGCGGTGACGATCTTGCCGTTGAACAGTACGGTTCCCGCCCTTTGTGCATGCCCCGAGGTCGCCACGACCAGCGACAGGCACGCAAGGGCACTCGCCAACGCACGCATGGTGTCTTCTCCTTGAAAGTACTGTTGTAACCGCTTGTGAATCCGGCTGCGGCCATGTCCTTAGTGTAACGGCTGGCGCCTCCCGGCGCGATCAGTAGCGGCGGCTGGAATCGCTCGCTGCCTGCGCCGGCGGCTGGGTCGAATCGTAAGCACCGGGTCGCGCGGGAATGATGAGCGGCGGCGACGCGCTGCCCGGCGCGCCGCTTCTCTTGTAGCGCGCGGCCGGTGGCATACACTGGCGATCCGCATCCTTTCCCGCTCGCAAGCAATGCCCGCCCAGCACCCGCTCGATGAATCCCTCGCGCTTGAAGCGCGCGGCCCAAATCTCTGGCACTCGTCGTCCAGCCCGCTGTACTGGAACGCCATCGGCCCCTTCGGCGGCTGGATCGGCGCCATGCTGCTGCACGCCGTGCTGTGCGAACCCGAGGCGCGCGGCGACCCGGTGGCCTTGCAGGCGCAGTTCATCGGCCCCCTGCGCCAGGCGCCTTTCACTGTGCGCACCGCCTGCATTCGCCAGAATCGCACCACTGCCTTCTGGCGCAGCGAAATCCTGCAGGCACGCGACGATGGCGGAGCAGAAGCCGTGTGCGCACATGCCAGCGTGACCCTGTCGGACTGGCGCGATACCTTCACCCTTGCAGACGCCAGGATGCCAGTGGTGCCGCCGGCTGAAACGCTGCCGCCGCCCCCGCCGCGCCGCACGCGCACTCCGGCCTTCATCGCACGCTACGACTACCGCATGGTGAGTGGCCCCATGCTCGCGGGCGCCGACAACATGAGTTCGATGCTGTGGCTGCGCGATACACCGCCGCGCACCCTCGACGCCACGTCAATCAGCGCCCTCTGCGATGCACCGTTTCCCTCGCTGTGGCTGCGCCGGACCGAGCCGGTGATGATCACAACGCTGGTCTACAACATCTTCTTCCGCACCTCGGGCAACGGCCTCGCAGCCGCCGGCAATCGCCACGTGTTGGTGGAATCTGCCTGTGATGTCGGGACCGCCGGCTTCTACGACCAAAATTCGAATCTCTGGAGCGAAGATGGCAGGCTGTTGGCGCAGACCCAGCAACTGGCCTGGTTCGCCGACAAACCCCTGCGCCCGCTCTGAACGCGGAGCGCGCTTTCCCTGGGCGGCAGGAACACCACACTTCCGACATGGCGCCGGTCAGACCCATCGAAGAGCCGCCACCGGTGCCGCCGCACTGGGCATTATGGCAACTCGGATTTCGCCCCTTCTACCTGGCCGCCAGCAGCTTCGCCGCGCTCTCGGTAGCGCTATGGACCGCGCAACATGCCGGCTGGCTTGGCCA
>JAYTDE010000296.1:0-6479 GCA_043736195.1 Burkholderiales bacterium
GCAGGGGTTTCGGGGCCAACCCGGCACATCCGCTCGTTTTGCTGGGCGCTCATCATGATGGTTCGCACTCCGCGAATTGGATCACGAGGATTGTAGCGCCCAGTATCCATTGGGAATCACCTCATCAAGTGCCGACGGAACGCCCCGCTGGCTGCCGACAGGCTGCTAGACTCGCGCAGGATGAATGTTCGTGACTTCGTTGCCGTTTACGCCGAGCGCCGCATCGCACTCCTGTTGCTGCTGGGGTTTTCTTCCGGCCTGCCGCTGGCGTTGACCACAGGCACCCTGCAGGCCTGGGCCACGGTCGAGGGTCTGGACATCCGGACCATCAGCTTCCTGACTCTAGCCGGTTCGGCTTACACCCTCAAGTTCCTTTGGGCGCCCCTGATGGACCGCTTCGTGCCGCCGTTTCTCGGGCGGCGGCGCGGCTGGATGCTGGTGTCGCAACTGCTGCTGATGGCCGGCATCGCCACGATGGGCAGCATGTCGCCACGCGATTCGATCGTCGCGCTGGCCGCGATGGCGGTGGTGGTGGCGTTTTTTTCCGCTTCCCAGGATATCGCCTTCGACGCCTATCGAACCGACCTGCTCAAAGCCAGCGAGCGCGGCGCCGGCGCCGCCGTTTCAGTGCTGGGCTACCGCCTGGCGATGCTGGTGTCGGGCGGGCTGGCACTGGTGCTGGCCGACAGCTACATCGGCTGGCGCGCCACCTACTGGTTGATGGCAGGCCTGATGGCTATCGGCATGGTGGCTACCTTCTGGGCCGCCAATCCGCAACAGCTAGTCGCGCCGCCACGCACGCTCGACGAGGCCGTGGTCGGACCGCTCAAGGATTTTTTCACGCGCGATGGCGCCGTACTGGCCTTGACCTTGATCGTGCTCTACAAGCTCGGGGACGCCTTCGCCGGCAGCCTCTCCACCGCTTTCCTGATTCGCGGGGTCGGCTTCACGGCCACCGAAGTCGGTGCGATCAACAAGATTCTCGGCCTGATTGCCACCATCGTAGGCGCGCTGGCGGGCGGCGCGCTGATGTCGCGCTTGTCCTTGTATGGCGCGCTGATGCTGTTCGGTGTGTTGCAGGCGGTGACCAACCTGGGATTCTGGGTGCTGGCGGTCACACCCAAATCCCATGAGTCGATGGCGCTGGTGGTCGGTCTGGAAAACCTGTGCGGCGGCATGGGCACCGCCGCCTTCGTGGCCTTCCTGATGACCCTGTGCCGGGTGCGCTATTCGGCCACGCAGTTCGCCCTGCTGTCGGCGCTGGCGGCGGTCGGCCGCACCTACCTCGCGGGTCCGTTTTCGGGAATCATGGTGGCTGAGCTCGGCTGGGCCGCATTCTTTCTGGCCACCTTCGCGATCGCCTTGCCCGGACTTGCCCTCTTGTGGATGCAGCGTCACTTGATCGACGCTATCGCCGCCGAAACCTGATTTGCATCAGGCCGGTTGCGCTCAAGGCGCCGACGCCGCCCTGACGCGGTAGATCGCAAGTTCGCTGTTGATGTTGGGGTCGTCAGCGACGGGCTTGCCGTTGGCCAGCGCCACGCGCTCGACGATCACTATCGCGAGTTTTTCACACAGGTCCTCGAAATCGGCCAGGGTGCACAAGTGCACATTGGGCGTGTTGTGCCACTGGTAAGGCAGGGTTTCCGAGACCGGCATGTGACCAGCCTCAAGCTGGCGAAAATTCGGTGCATAGCGAAAATTCGGAAACGAGACGATCGCCTCGCGCCCGACCCGCAGCATTTCGCCCATCAGGCCTTCGATGTTGTGCATGGCCTGCAGGGTTTGCGACAACAAAACGGTATCAAACGAGGCATCAGCGAAGCTGCGCAGGCCGCGTTCGAGGTCGCCCTGCAACACGTTGATGCCGTTCTTCAACGCCGCCAGCACGTTGGTATCATCGATCTCGATGCCATAGCCCTTGACACCGCGCGCCGTGGCGAGAAATTTCATCAGGCTGCCGTCGCCGCACCCGAGATCGAGCACGCGCGTGCCCGGACGCACCATGCCGGCGATGATGGTGAAGTCGGCGCGCGGTACGCGACTGCCGTTGGCTGCGCTATTCACAGGTGTTGACCCGGCGCTCACAGGGCCTCCGCGATGGCATCGAACCAGGCCCGCGCCAGCGCGTGATAGCGCGCGTCTTCGAGCAGGAACTCGTCATGCCCGTGCGGTGCATCGATCTCGGCATACGAAACGGTGGCGCGATTGGCGGTCAGCGCGGCGACGATCTCGCGCGAACGCGCCGGCGAAAAGCGCCAGTCGGTGGTGAATGAAACCACCAGAAAATTGACCGCCGCCGCCGGTTTGAGCGCTGCCGCCAGATCGCCGCCTGCCGCCGCTGCCGGGTCGAAATAGTCGAGCGCCTTGGTGATCAAGAGATACGTGTTGGCATCGAAGTAAGCGGAAAACTTCTCGCCCTGGTGACGCAGGTAGGATTCGATCTGAAATTCGGTGCCGTAGCCGAACTTGAGGCCATCACGCAGTTCGCGGCCGAACTTCTCGGCCATCACGTCGTCCGACAGGTAGGTGATGTGGCCGATCATGCGCGCCACCCGGAGCCCGCGCTCCGGCACCACATCATGCTCGTAGAAATGCCCGCCGTGAAAGTCCGGATCGGTGATGATGGCCTGGCGCGCCACTTCGTTGAAGGCGATGTTCTGTGCCGACAACTTCGCGGTGGCGGCCACCACCAGCGCATTGGCCACCCGCGCCGGGTAGGCGATCGCCCACTGCATGGCCTGCATCGCGCCCAGCGAGCCCCCCATCACCGCTGCGAATCTGGTGATCCCGAGATGGTCGGCCAGGCGCGCCTGGGCATTGACCCAGTCTTCCACGGTGACCACCGGAAAATCCGCGCCGTAGCGACGGCCGGTCCCGGGGTTGAGGTGGCGCGGGCCGGTCGTCCCGAAACAACCGCCCAGGTTGTTGACCCCGATGACGAAAAACCGCGTGGTATCGAGCGGCTTGCCGGGGCCGACCATGTTGTCCCACCAGCCTGCCTCACCCGGAGCGTCGGCGTAGGCGCCGGCAACATGGTGTGAAGCGTTCAGCGCGTGGCACACCAGTACCGCATTGGAGCGGGCCGCGTTGAGCTGGCCATAGGTTTCGTAGACCAGTTCGAAATGCGGGATCGACCTGCCGCTTCTAAAGACGAAGGTCTCGGCAAAGCGCGCGATTTGCGGACTGACGATACCAACCGAATGGGGATCCAAGTGACGCTTCTCGAAAAAATAAAACCCGATTGCCGCTGCGGCTAATCGGGTTGATGGATTTCTTTCGGGCGTCCATGCACCTCTTTAGCCGGATTTATATAGCGCCCGCAATCCGATGATCAAATCGGCGCTGAAATGATATTGTAGCTCAGGAAAACGCGCTGCGCGCGCGGGGGGGGTTCGACGTATCCGGCCTTATTCGGTCCAAGGCCGGGAAAGCGATTGCCCCCCGGAAGACCTGCGCCAGGCGGCCCTATTTCGAGTCGGCTACGCGCTCTTGCCAGTCTTCGCGCCGCACCACCACCCGCCGTGGCTGGTTGCGCTTGACCGCGCCATGCAGCGCGAAGTCATGCAGTTTCGCCAGCACGAATTTGCGCACCTCGATCGGCAACCCGGTCGATTCCTTGAGGAAGCGCGCGTTGACTTTTTCGGCATCGAAGGCACCGCCGGATTCGAGCAAGGGTGCCTCGGTGCGGCGCGCCGCATCGACACCATCGTGGAACAGGCCCAGCCCGTCCTTCCAGCTGATCGCGCTTTCATCCTTGCGGCCACGGTTGTAGCAGAGCTGCATGTGGACCACCTGGGGCCCGCGCTGCCACAGGTACAGATCGAAGAAATCGCTCTCGAACCAGCGCTTGATCGCGTCCGGCGTGTTCTGCACCACGCTTTTGATTTCCCTAAGCATTGAGTTGCGCCAGCAAATCGCGCAGACGCTCGGGTTCCTCGGTGCGCAGCATGCGCTTGACCTGGCTTTCGGCACTGGCGAGGCTGGTCTGCAACACCCGTTGCTTGACCGCGAGCAACTGCGCCGGATGCATCGAAAACTGACGCAGGCCCATGCCCAGCAGCAGGCGCGTCATCGCCACTTCGCCGGCCATTTCGCCGCATACCGCCACCGGCACGCCAGCCTTGTTGGCGATGCGAATGGTATTGGCCACCAGGTACAACACGGCAGGATGCAGCGGGTCATACAGGCTCGCCACCTGGTCGTCGGCACGATCGATGGCCAGGGTGTACTGGATCAGGTCGTTGGTGCCGATCGACAGGTAATCGAGCTTCCTGACAAACAGGCCGATCGAAAGGGCCGCCGCGGGAATCTCGATCATTCCACCCACGGCCACGTCCGGGGCGTAAGGAATGCCCGCCGCATCGAGTTGCGCCCGTGCCTGATCGATCAAGGCAAGCGACTGTTCGATCTCGTGCCAGTGCGAAATCATCGGCAGCAGGATCTTCACCCGGCCGTAGTGCGACGCCCGCAGGATGGCGCGCAACTGCGCCATGAACATCTGCGGCTCGGCCAAGCAGTAGCGGATCGCGCGCAGGCCGAGCGCCGGGTTGAGCGCTACGCTGCCCTGCACGGAATCATTATCGAGCTGCTTGTCGGCGCCGATATCGAGAGTACGAATGGTGACCGCATGGCCGTTCATCGCCCGCACCACCTGGCGATAGGCTTCGAATTGCTCGTCCTCGCCGGGCGACTCCTTGCGGTTCATGAACAGGAACTCGGTGCGAAACAGGCCCACGCCGGCGGCACCGGCGTCGTTGGCCGCCTTGACGTCGTCGGGCAACTCGATGTTGGCCTGCAGTTCGACCATGGCGCCATCCAGGGTCGCCGCCGGCGCACCGGCCAAGCGCATCAGCTGCCGGCGTTCGAGCTGCAGCGCACGCCGTTTGAGCTTGTATTCGGCCAGCACCGCCGCATCGGGCGCAACGATCAGCACCCCGGCGGTACCGTCGAGAATCAGCCAATCGTCTTCCTCGACCAATTGACGCGCATGATGCAGCGCCACCACCGCCGGCAAGACCAGGCTGCGCGCCAGGATGGCGGTGTGCGATGTCACACCGCCGACGTCCGTCACGAACCCGGCGAACTGGTGTTGCTTGAACAGCAGCATGTCGGCCGGTGAGAGGTCGTGCGAGACCACCACCATTTCGCCTTCCTGCGACTGCAGAGCCTTGAGCTTCTGCGTCCGGCTCAGCGCGGAATGCATGCCGGACCCGGCGCCCAGCAGGGATTTGAGCACCCGTTCGACCACCTGCACCACGTCGTTCTTGCGCTCGCGCAGGTACTCGTCCTCGATCTCGTCGAACTGCGCGACCAGTACGTCCATTTGCTGGATCAACGCCCATTCGGCGTTGCAGCGACGTTCCTCGATGATCCGCAGCGGCTCTTTCGACAACATCGGATCGGCCAGGATCATCGAATGCAGGTCGAGAAACGCACCCATTTCGCCCGGCGACGCACGCGGCAGGCTGGCGTGCAGGCTTTTCAATTCCTCCTGCACCGCGGCGACCGCGGCTTCGAAGCGCGCCCCTTCGGCTGCGACCTGCGCCGGCGCTACCAGATAGTGCGAGACATCCAGCGCCACCGGCGTGACCAGGTGGGCGCGGCCGATGGCGATGCCGCCGGATACACCGATACCGTGCAGTGTGAAGGACATGTGGCAGCGGGCTGGTTACGGGGTTTGGACGGATTATCGCGAACGGACGCACACAGGCTGGCGGGTATCGCGCTATTTGCCTTCGCCGAACTTGTCGACGATCAAGAGCTTGAGCGCGCTCATGGCCGCCGCTTCGTCGTCGCCTATGGCCTCGATCTCGACCTTCGAGCCAATCCCGGCTGCCAGCATCATCACCCCCATGATGCTTTTGCCGTTGACCCGCCTGCCGTTGCGGCTGAGCCAGACATCGCTCTTGAACTGCGCCGCCAGCTGGGTCAATTTGGCTGACGCGCGCGCGTGCAGGCCAAGCTGGTTGATGATCTCAATTTCCTCCCGCAGTGGCATGACAAGCATCCTCCTTCATGTTGATCTGCCCGCGCGCCCCGGCCGCAAGTGATCGGGCAAGAACCTGCGGAAGCGGCATGGTCCGGCTGCTCAAGGCCTTGACCAGCATCGGCAGATTCACCCCGGCAATGCCTTCCACGCGTCCGGCTTCGAGTAGAAGCGCGCCGATATTCGACGGTGTCGCCCCATATACGTCGGTCAGGACGATCACGCCGTCGCCCGCGTCGAGCGCGGCGATTTGCCGACGCGCACCCGCAAGCACTGCCGCCGTGTCGTCCGCCGGCGCAACCGCGATCGCAGCCGCATCGGCCTGGGGCGCGCCAAGCACATGCGCGGCGGCGGCCAGAAGTGCCGCACCGGTGCCACCGTGGGTGATCAAAAGCACACCGACCATTGAGACGCACGTCGCTTCGCGAAAACCCGAATATACGGCAAAGGGTCAGGCATCGACGCGACCCTGCGTCAGCACTGCCAGACC
>JAYTDE010000297.1:0-2930 GCA_043736195.1 Burkholderiales bacterium
GCGGCGCCAACCCCGCCTGTGGGTGGCAATCGGCCAGATGCAGGCAGATTGCCGCGGTCTCGTACAACACCAGATCGCCATCGACCAGCACCGGGATCAGGCCGTTGGGATTGAGCTTCAGATACTCCGCCGACTTTTGCGCATCCAGCGCGCGGTCAACATAACGCAGCTCGAACGGCACCCCCAGCTCTTCGAGCAGCATGTGCGGCACCATGCTGGCGTTGCCGGGGAAGTAGTGCAATTGCAGCATCGACAGCGCCGCTTATGCCAGGTGCTTCTTGAAATGGGCGATGGTGCGCTCCCATGAAAGCTTGGCCGCGGCCTCGTTGTAGCGCGGCGTCGAGTTGTTGTGAAAGCCGTGCTGCGTGCCCGGATAAACATGCACCTGGTGCGCGACGTTGTTGGCCTTGAGAGCGGCTTCGAACGCCGGATAGGTGGCGTTGATGCGTTCGTCGTTTTCGGCCAGATGGCACACAAGCGGTGCCTTGATCCTCGGCACGCTGGCCGTATCGGCCGCCACCCCGTAGTAGGGCGCGCCGGCATGCATGTCCGACCCCAGCTGCGCCGCCAGGAAGTTGACCACGCCGCCGCCATAGCAAAAGCCGGTCACGCCCAGCTTGCCGGTCGAGAGCTTGTGGGTTTTCAGGAAACGTGCACTGTTGAGCATGTCGGTGCGCAGCTTGGCCTGGTCGAGATTGCCCTGCAGGGTGCGGCCGTCATCATCGTTGCCCGGATAGCCACCGACCGGCGCCAGGCCGTCCGGCGCCAGCGCCAGGAAGCCTTCGACCGCGGCGCGGCGCGCCACATCTTCGATGTAGGGATTCAGGCCGCGGTTCTCGTGCACCACCAGCACCGTCGGGAATGGCCCGGCCCCGGCCGGCTGCACCAGGTAGCCACGCATGCTGCCGGAATTGCCCCCCGCCGACGGGTAGGTCACATAGTTCGCCTTCATGCGCTGGTCGGTAAACGAGATGGTCTGCGCCTGGGCATAGCGCGGCAGCAGTGCCTGCGCCATCGCCAGGCCGGACCCGCCCACCACTGCCAGCGAGGCGGCGCGGCTCAGGAACTCGCGCCTGTCGATGCGGCCGTGGCAATACTCGTCATACAAATCGAATACCCGTTGATCGATTTCCTGTTGCGTGATGCCTGTCGGCGCCGGCCGTTCCTCAAGTTGCAGATCACTCATCGCGTTTCTCCGGGAAGTTCGGGCGAATGCCCGTCAGGCGGCAATGTTAACTTGCGGCGCAAGAAGCGCGGTGAGCCGCATGCCATGCCCCGCTGTACCGCGCCGTGCCGATTTGTAACCGCCTGTAATCGATGTCCACGCGCCAGGCGCGGGCTCGTTATTCACGCACCGGCCCGATGTGGGCCTTTTACCGCGAAGGAAATCCAAATGAATCTGATCAAACACATCGCGCTGGTGAGCGCCATCGCGCTGGTTCCCGCCTGGGCCCTGGCACAAACCACCGCACCCGGCGCCAGCACGCCGCCTGCAGCCAAGGGCGAAGGCGGCAAGGGCGAACGCGGCCATCGTGGCGAACGCATGAAGGCCGCCGACAAGGACGGCGACGGCGCCATCAGCAAGGCCGAAGCCGACGCTGCAGGCATGACACGCCTGAGCAAGAATTTCGACAAGCTCGACGCCAACAAGGATGGCAAGGTAAGCCGCGATGAGATGAAGATGGCACGCGGCGAGCACAAGGGCGAGCACAAGGGGGGACACAAGGGTGGACAAACACCGGGGGCCACACCAGCCACTCCGGCGGCACCTGCCGTCAAGTAAGCCGGCGTCAGACCCAACGCAGTCGCATCCATGCAGGCCCGCTTCGGCAACGAAGCGGGCCTTTTTTGTTGGCGCGATCAGCCGCGGGCAAGCGCAAGCCGGCGAACGCAAAGATGCCCCTTATGCTTATAATCAAAAAATCATCGAAGCCGCAGCATGGTTTCCCAACCCGCCCGGTTACCATTGAAAAAGTCCGGGCAAGGCTGGTATGGTTGGACTGAATCTTGCTCAAACACGTACGAGTGTTTGCGGATGTTTCAGCGCTCAAGTTTGCCTGCCAGACGCTTGAACATTGACTACCAAGGCGTTCGCAACATTGTCCGCGAACGCTCTTAACCGAGGAGAACACCGCATGACCACGCGCAAAACAGTACTCGCAGTCGCAACCGGCCTGGCCCTGGCGCTCGGCGCCGGCAGCGCCCTGGCCCAGACCAAATGGGACATGCCCACGCCCTACCCCGACAGCAACTTCCACACCAAGAATGTGCGCCAGTTCGTCGATGAAATCGCCAAGGGCAGCGGCGGCAAGCTGCAGATCACGGTGCACCCGGCCAATTCACTGATCAAGCATCCGGAAATCAAGCGCGCGGTGCAGACCGGCCAGGTGCCGATCGCCGAGGTGCTGATCTCGATTCTTTCCAACGAAGCCGCGGTCTACGCGTTCGAGTCGATTCCCTTCCTGGCGCCAACCACCGCGCAACAGAAGAAACTATGGGATGCCGCCCGGCCGCACCTGGTCAAGCGCCTCGATGCACAGGGCATGGCACTGCTGTACTCGGTGGCCTGGCCGCCTTCGGCGATCCACAGCAAGAAGGAACTCAACTCACTGGCCGACCTGAAGGGCGTGAAATTGCGCACCTACAGCGCCATCACCTCGCGCTTCGGTGAATTGGCCGGCACCGTTCCGGTATTGATCGCCGCTCCTGAAGTGGCGCAGGCCTTCAAGACCGGCATGGTGGACGCGCAGATCAACTCATCTTCGGGCGGGGTCGACACCCAGACCTGGGACTTCACCACCCATTTGTACGATGCAGGGGTCATCGCGCCACAAAACGTCATATTCGTCAACAAGGCCGCCTGGGCCAAACTCGATGCCGCAACGCAGACGGTCGTCATGAACGCCGCGGCGGCCGCCGAGAAGCGTGGC
>JAYTDE010000298.1:0-5321 GCA_043736195.1 Burkholderiales bacterium
GTGTTTTTCACCGTGCACGATCCAAGCACGCAGAATCGCCAGGGCAACGATGTCGGCACCCAGTATCGCTCGGTGATTTTTCATCACTCCGAGGCGCAAGGCGCGACTGCGCGCGAAATCATCGCGGAGATCGACCGCGAAGGCATCTATGGAGACAAATGCGTGACCGAGGTGAGTCCGGCTGTGATCTTTTATGAAGCCGAGAAGTATCACCAGGAGTACTACGCGCGCAACCCCAATCAGTCGTATTGCATGTACGTGGTGGCGCCCAAGGTGCAGAAGTTCCGCAAGAAGTTCGCTGGGCGACTAAAGAAGTAGCGCGTCGCCGCGCCAGGCTCAGGGCGCCTGATCGACGATCGCCTGGGCCAGCTTGATGAGCGTGAGCGGTGCCGAACCCTCGGCCTTGTTGTTGGCCACGATGGTCACCGGGTAGCCGGCGCGTGCGGTGGCGGCCGCCACCCGCGCCAGAGTGGCGCGGGTTTCCGGGTCGGCGTCAACGATGCGATTGAACGGCGCATAGGCCTGTTTGGCCTCCTGGTATGCAATGCCCGCGTGCAGATTCCAGCGCGCCACCATGGGGCCGGGCCACAGGGCGCGTAGCAGCGGCAACTGTTCCTCGACCGCCGGCATGCGCGCGTGCACCCCCAGGCAGTAGCGTGTGCCGGTGTCCTTGAGGGCATCGGCCAGATCGCGACACAGCAATTGCGCATCGCGCACCTCGACGGCGAACTGCGGCACGTTGCTGAAACCCTCGCACATCTTGTTGAGCGCCCACAGGAATGCGTGCAGGCGGGCCACAAACGCCGGCACGTCGTCCTGCGTGCGGCGCGAAAGAGGTGAGAACTGGAAAACCAGTGGTCCGGCTTTTTCCGCCAGACCCGCCATCGCGGGCTTGACGTATTGCTCGAACGCGGCCTGGGCGTCGAGAAAATGCGGGTTGAGAGCCGTGCCGCGCCCGCTCTGATCGCGTTGCATTTCGTCGCTGACCAGCGCCGGGCCCTTGACCAGGAAGCGGAAATCCGGCGGCACCTGGGCCGCATAGGCGGCGTACTCGGCTGCCGCCAGCGGCTGATAGAAGCTGCGGTCGATGCCGACGCTGCGCAACAGCGGATGGCGGGCGTAGGCGGCAAGCCCGCTTTTCGCCAGCTGCGATTCGCGTGCGACCGTGTCATAGACAATCCCGGCCCAGCCGGGGAATGACCATGAAGAGGTTCCCAGATGAATCTGTGCCGGCAGGCGCCGGCCCAGATCAAGCGTGCCTGCATCGGCAATCGCCGGGCCGATTGCCTTGAGCAGCGTGCGCGTTCGACCTGGGTTGGCCGGGGATTCGGGCACGGCGCCAAAAAGGTCATCGCTGCCTGTCATGATGGCGCGGGCGTGTCATCCTGATTTCGCGAAACGCCGATTATCGGCGAGAATCACGGTTCTCCAATGATTACAGCGCAACCCGCAGCACCCATGACGATCGACCTTATCGACTACGAGCACGGAATTTCCGCGCTCGACTCCGGCTTTCACCGGCCGCGCCTGGATGCGATACACCTGCTGGTCGAAAACGGCCGTGCGGTCATCATCGATACCGCGACCACCCATTCCGTACCCTTGGTGCTTGAAGCCCTGCACAGCAAGGGCCTGGGGCCGGAACAGGTGGATTATGTGGTCCTCACGCACATTCATCTCGACCATGCCGGTGGTGCAGGCGAACTGATGCGCCTGATGCCCAATGCGACGCTCACTGTGCATCCGCGCGGCAGCCGCCACATGGCCGACCCCTCCAAACTGTGGGCGGCGACAGTCGATGTGTACGGCATCGAGACGGCGCTACGCAACTACGGCGAGATCGCGCCGATCGCATCCGAGCGCATCATTGAGACCCCGGATGGTTTGCGCCTCGACTTTCAGGGGCGCACCTTCACTTTCTACGATACGCCGGGCCATGCCAGGCATCATGTGTGCATCCATGATTCGCGCACGGGCCATGTCTTCACCGGCGATACCTTTGGCCTGGGTTATGTGGAGCTCGAGACTGACGGTCGCCGCTTCTGCTTCCCGACCTCCAGCCCTTCGCAATTCGATCCCGTGGCACTGCACGCCTCGATCGAGCGCATCGCGGCACTCAAGCCCGGCGCGATCTATGTGACGCACTATGCGCAGGTGACCGACGTGCCACGCATCGCCGCCGATCTGCACCGCCTGATCGACGACCATGCCGCATTGGCCGCGCGCGCGGCCGCCGACGGACTGGCGGGCGATGCCCGCCACCGCTTCCTCAAGGACGGTGTCGGTGCCCTGATCCTGGCCGAACGTGATCGCCAGGGCTGGCGGCTGTCGGATTCCGAAGCCCTTGCGGTGTTCGAGATCGACCATGAGCTCAACGCCCAGGGCCTGGCCAACTACATCGACGGCCGCAAGCCCTGAGCGCCATGCACAGCGACCCCTTACTTGCAAGAGGCCTGGCCGGCCGTTACGGCCGCGCCGATCGCGAGATTCGCAAACTGCTGGCCGCCATGTCCAATGTGCGCGCCTCGGTGGGCAAGAAAACCATGTTTGGTGGCGACAAGCACGAAGCGGCGATCAAGGATTTTGTCGAGCAGCTTTTCACCACCTGTGCGGCCCTGGTGGAAACCCGCGTGCTCAATGCGGCAAGCACCAAGGCACAAGGCTTGAGTGCGCTCAACTCGGTGCTGGCCAGCTATCGGCTGGCTTATGCACAGGATGCCGAGGCCTTCAAGGTGTGGGACGACTTTTTCAAGTACCAGCTGACCGTCGAACCCGACAAGCCGTGGTTGAAGGCGGTGATCTGAGTTGCCTGCGGCGCAGTTCTAGATGCGGTTACGCTCCACCAGTTGCTTGGCGATCACGGTCTTCAATACTTCGTTGGCACCTTCGCCGATAACCATCAGCATGGCATCCCGATAAAAACGCTCGATCTCGTATTCGACCGAGTAGGCATAGCCGCCGAAGGTGCGCATCGCCTCCTGCGAGCAGAACACCCCGGCTTCGGATGCGAAGTACTTGGCCATCGAGGATTCGAGGTCACAGCGTTCGCCGGCGTCGTATTTGCGAGCGGCGGTTTCGATCAGGCCCATCGAGGCCTCGACCTGGGTCACCATCTCGGCCAACTTGAACTGGATGGCCTGATGCTGCCAGATCGGCTTGCCGAAGGTCTCGCGTTCCTGCGCATAACGCAGCGCCATTTTCAGCGACCCTTGCGCGATGCCGGCACCGCGTGCGGCGACATTGATGCGCCCGAGTTCCAGTCCTCCCGCGGTCTGCTGGAAGCCGTGCCCCTCTTCGCCGCCCAGCAGGTTCTCGACCGGCACCTTGTAGTCCTCGAACGACAGTTCGCAGGTATCGATCGAGCGATAGCCCAGTTTCTTCAACTTGCCAACCACGTTGAAGCCGTCGGTCTTCTCGGCGATCAGCATGCTCATGCCCTTGTGGCGTGGCTGCGCCGTCGGATCGGTCTTGACCAGTAGCAGGGTGCCCTGGCCGTACATGCTGTTGGTGATCCAGGTCTTGGCGCCGTTGACCACATAGTGATCGCCTTCGCGCCGGGCCACGGTGCGAATCGCCTGCAGGTCGGTACCGGCATTTGGTTCGGTGAGCCCCAGGCTGCCGCGGAAGGCGCCCGAGGCCATCAGCGGCAGGTACTTGCGCTTTTGCGCCTCGGTGCCGCTGCGCTCGATGGCGGAGGCCATGATCAGGTGCGAATTGAAGATGCCCGAGGGCGCCATCCAGACCGAGGCCACCTTGACGACGATCTGCGCATAGGTCCAGGCCGACAGGCCCAGGCCACCATATTGCGTGCCGATGGTGGCACCGAACAGCCCGAGTTCCTTCATCTGTTCGACCAGATCGTGTGGATACTCATCGGCCAGGTCGAATTTCTTGGCGATCGGTCGCACTTCCTTCTCGACCCATACCTCGATGGCGTCGAGGATCGCTTTTTCGTCCTCAAGGACTTGCTGTGCGTCTTGCGTATTCATGATGGTTCCTGTTTCCCGGATGGTGTAGCCGTGTTCGCCGATTTGGCCATGCGCGCTTCGACGCGGGTGGTGCACCGTCCTGCGCGTTGAGCCGCAACGGCTTTCGGTCCGCTGCGCGGCGCGCGTGCCGTCGGCATGATGCGCACCGAAAAGATACTCCAGTGACGCCCGTTCCGTCAATATGTCCGGACATATGCGCCAGGCGGGCGCGCGCTTTCAGGGATGCAGGCGAGCGGTGGCGGCGGTCAGGGACGCGAGCTGGTCCTGCGACTCGAGGTTGGCTACGCATTGCTCGATCGTGCGCGCCGGCACGCCCGCGGCGTCGCAACCGGCGAAGCCCAGGCAGGCGCGGAATTTGGCAAGATTCTCGCTGTCCGACAGCGGCATCTCCGGGTGGCCCGGCGCATATGGAACTTCGCGCTCGATCACCCGGCCATCGCGGGTTTCGACACGCAAGCGCTGTGGGTAGAAGGCGTTGGGGTCCGGGTATTCGAATTCGCTGGTGCTAAAGCGTGCCCCGAGTGCGAATACATCAGCGGCACCGACGGCGCCGGGAAGAAAGTCTTCGAGCCCCACCGCACCGCGAATCAAGGCAGCCGACGCCACATAGGGCACGCACAGCCTGGCGTAATTGGGCGTCATGTCGGCCTTGATCGGCCGGCCCACCAGGCGAAATCCCAGCGGCGGCATCGCTACATGCACGCGCGCGATGGCGTCGGCGGTCAGTTCGCCGCGCAGCAGCAGCATCGCGTGCGCCATGCCGTGCGTGACGCGGCCACTCGGGTAGGGTTTGTGCGACAGGCGGGTGATCTTCCAGGGCTTGGCGATTTGCGCCCAGGCGGCTTCCATGTCGCCTTCGCTTTCGAATAACGGGAAGTAGCCAAAGCGACCGTCGAGGATGCGCAGCGGCCCGGACAAGCCGGCGCGTGCCAAGTCGAATGCGGTGAGCGCGGCACGCGCGTTGAAACCAATCTGCATGGCCAGCATCGACGAGCCTTCTTCATGCGACTGCATGCTGCCGCTGATCTGCGAATAGACAATTCCGAAGCCACGACGCACGAAATCGCTGTCGACCTGGTCGAGCACGCACAGCGCGGCCAGCGCCGAGAATCCGCCGGTGGTGCCGGGCCGGAAGAACTTCATGCCGCTTTTGGCTGCCAGGCCCAGGGTGCAGGAGATTTCGACGCCGACCACCAGCGCCAGAATCAGGGCGCGCCCCGATACGCTCTCGCCGCGCGCGATGCGGCGCTCGACATGCGCCAGGATCGCGGCGACAAGCGGCCCCATCGGGATGATCACGCCGGCTTCGAATACGCAGTCAAATTCCTGCGA
>JAYTDE010000299.1:0-2578 GCA_043736195.1 Burkholderiales bacterium
CGGGTACATGCGGCCGCGATTGAAGATGCCCTGCGGGTCGAAGGTGGCCTTGAGCCGCGCGTGAATTCGCGCCAGCACCGGGTCGAGTGGCGTGAACACGCCGGCCTGACCGCGCATTTCGTCGCTGGCGCGAAACAGGGTGGCGTGGCCGCCCGCCTGCAGGGCGGCCTTGCGAATTTGTGCGGCTGGCGCATCCGACTTGAGCCAGCGCAGCGCGCCGCCCCATTCGATCAACTGCGCGCCCGGCAGGTCCAGCGGCACCGCGGTCGACGGCAACGACAGGCGCCACAGCGGCGTGGCGCCGGCGAAAAAGGCATCGCTGTGCTCGCGAATGCCGCTCCAGTAGGCCATCGCCTCAGCCGCACCGACACCTTCGCCGCCCAGCTTGCGTGCCGCGGCATCGACCGCGGCATGCGCGCCTTCGAGCCGCAGGCAAAGGTCGCCATCGCAATAGGCGCTGGCCGTCAGCGGCAAGGGCAGGCCGCCCCAGTAGTTGAGCTTTTCGATCGCCTGCGCCGCATCGCGAATAGTCAGCTTGAGCGTGCTTGCGGCCACCGGCTGCGGCAGGACCTTGAGCGAAACCTGGGCAATCACCCCGAGCGTGCCGAGTGAGCCGGCCAGCATGCGTGACACATCGTAACCGGCGACGTTTTTCATCACCTGGCCGCCGAAGGCGAGCAGGTCACCGCGGCCGTCGACAAGCTTCACACCCAGAACGAAATCGCGCACCGCGCCGAAATAGCCGTTGCCGGCGGCACGCCGCGGCCCGGCCAGGCCGGCGGCGACTACCCCGCCGATGGTGGCGCCCGCGCCGAAATGCGGCGGCTCGAAAGGGAGCATCTGGCCGGCATTGGCCAGGGCTGCCTCGACCTCGGCTAACGGTGTGCCGCCACGCACGCTGATGACAAGCTCGGTCGGCTCGTAGGCCACGATGCCGGCCAGACCGCGCGTATCGAGCACCTCGCCCACCGGCACCTGGCCGTAGAAATTCTTGCTGCCGCCACCGCGAATGCACAGCGGACGCGCCGCCGATGCCGCCGACTTGACGGCATCGATCAATCCCTCAAGGCTCACGAGTGTTCCTTGATGCAGTACTCGTAGATATGCCAGTGCGCAGCACCGCGCATGCGTGCCGAGTACATGCGCGCCGCGCAGGCATTGTGCTGCTCTTCTGCCGTCGGTTTGGGCGGCGGCACACCCTTCGTGGTGCATCCGGCCAGCACCAGCGCGAGGCAGCAAAACAGTGCGGTGCGCATCAAAACCTCGGCAATTCCGGATGCGGCAAGTTGCCGCCATGCACATGCATGCCGCCGAATTCGGCGCAGCGGTGCAGGGTCGGAATATTCTTGTCCGGATTGAGCAGGCCCTTGGCATCGAACGCGCTTTTCAGGGCGCGAAACGCCGCCAGCTCCTTGGGCGCGAACTGCACGCACATCTGGTTGATTTTCTCGATGCCCACGCCATGTTCGCCGGTCACCGTGCCGCCCAGCTCGATGCATTTGAGCAGCACCTCGTTGGCGAATTCCTCGGTGCGATGCATCTGGTCCGGATCATTGGCGTCGAACAGGATCAGTGGGTGCAGGTTGCCGTCGCCGGCATGAAACACGTTGGGGCACTTGAGGCCGTACTTCGCCTCCATCTGCGCGATGAAGCTTAAGATGGTGCCCAGCGCCTTGCGCGGAATGGTGCCGTCCATGCAGTAATAATCCGGCGAAATGCGCCCCACCGCCGGAAACGCCGCCTTGCGCCCGGCCCAGGCCTTGAGGCGCTCGGCCTCGTTTTGCGAAACTGACAACCGGGTCGCGCCGGACTTTTCCAGCACCGCCTTCATGCGCGCGATTTCTTCGGCCACCTCTTCAGGCGTGCCGTCGGATTCGCACAGCAGGATCGCTTCAGCACCCAAGTCGTAGCCGGCGCGCACGAACTGCTCGACCGCGGCAGTAGCCGACTTGTCCATCATTTCAAGCCCGGCCGGAATGATGCCGGCGGCGATCACGTCGGCCACCGCGTTGCCGGCTTTCTCGACGCTGTCGAACGAGGCCAAGATCACCTGCGCCTTCTCCGGCTTGGGTACCAGCTTGACGGTCACTTCGGTGGTGACCGCAAGCATGCCCTCGCTGCCGATGACGACCGCCAGCAAGTCGTAACCGGGTGCGTCGAGCGCCTCGGAGCCGAATTCGACGGCTTCGCCCTCGATGGTGTAACCGCGCACCCGCAATACATTGTTGACGGTGAGGCCGTACTTCAAGCAATGCACGCCGCCGGAATTCTCGGCGACGTTGCCGCCGATGCTGCAGGCGATCTGCGACGACGGATCCGGTGCGTAGTACAGGCCCAGGTGCGCCGCCGCCTCGGAAATCGCGGCGTTGCGCACCCCGGGTTGCACGCGCGCGCTGCGCGCCGCGGCATCGACCAGCAGAATCTTGTTGAATTTGGCCAGCGACAACAGCACGCCGTTGCCCATTGGCAAGGCGCCGCCGGAAAGGCCGGTGCCGGCGCCGCGCGGCACCACCGGCACATCCATCGCGCAGCAGGTCTTGAGAATGCGCGCGACCTGCTCTTCGGTGGCCGGCAGGGC
>JAYTDE010000300.1:0-1904 GCA_043736195.1 Burkholderiales bacterium
TGGCGCATCAGCCGCCGCGCGTGACCCACGTCGACGACCACCAGTGGGAAACCATCCGCTGGCCCGGGCAAACCGGCAAGATGATGTTTCACCCACGCCCGGAAAACCCGACCGAGCCCAATGCCGGCATCGTGCGTTACGAGCCGGGTGCGCGCCATCCGTTTCACAAGCACGACTTCGCGCAGGTCTGGTACATCATCGAAGGCACTTTCGTGATCGGCGGCAAGACGCACGGGCCGGGCACCATGTTCTGCTATGCCGATCCGCATTACGAGGAAGAGCTATTCACCGAGACCGGCGGCCAGATGGTGTTCGTGCAGTACCAGGGGCCTACTACCGGCGGGCGGCCGATCTACGACGGCCGCTTCAACATGGGCGCGCGCAAGGCGGTCGAGCAAGAGCGCACGGACAAGTAGGCTGTAGTTCGTACGCGATATCGACGGCGCTTGCCGGTTGTGTGGCTCGCAGCGCGCCGATCCCCGGGTTTGGATGCGTAGACGTGGCCGTGAGTGCCGGCTGCGTCGGGGCCGCTGTGAGTTGCGTACCTGTCTACCCGCGAATGCGGTCTTCGATGGAGCCAAAGCCGCAACGCAGCGTTGCTTGAGACTTCAACACCGGCTACTTTGGTGAAAACATTGCCTGCAGTATCTTGAGCGTCGCGGCCAACGTTAGAGGCCGCAGCGCTCCCAGTCGCTTGACGAGCCGCGAGTGGTCCAGGGTTGCTTATCTGGTCGAGCACGATCAGGCCATGCTTGCCCTGGAAGCTCAAGGGAACGCGAAAGCCCGCCGGACGCGATCCGGTCTTCATGGGTGCCACGATCACGGTTCTCAGATGATCGTTCATCTCGTTGGGAGAAATCACCACACACGGCCTGGTTTTCTGAATCTCCCGGCCCACCGTCGGATCGAGTTGCGCCAGCCAGATTTCGCCGGTTTTCATCACCACGCCAAATCCCGGTCCCCTTCGTTGGCGAACTCCGGCCAGACTGCGATGTCCGCGCCGGCGGCTGCCAGTTTCTTCGCATCATCCGCCCAACCTTCCCTGGGGTTGCGGCGCAGCGGGCGAATCTCGATGACGCCGTTGCGCACCTGCAGGTCCGCCGAGCCCTCGAGCCCCAGTTGGGCCAGCAGGGGTTTGGGAATCAGCACCCCCTGTGAGTTTCCCATCTTGCGAATCGCGACTTCCATGGTCGATCCATCCTGGCCTCGTGATGTAAGCACAACGGTAGCACATTGATGCGTGCGGATACCCCGCCGCGCCGATCGCGGTTGAGCAACATCGATCCAAGCCCGTGTTCGTGTCGGCAAGAGCGGTGCGCGGGAGAATGCCGCTTCGTCAGTCCGAAGTTCTGCAACCCATGCGGCGGACCTGGCAAACCACTCAATTCACTACCGATCTCTTGCTACTTGGCCGGCGTCGAGTCTGCTGGCCGGCCATGCCCAGGTCAGGCTTGGTAGTGGAACTTTCCTGGCGAGAACTCGATCACGAGCCGACTCGACCAGATCAACACAGCGATGTTCCCGGGTAGTGCCGCCGGACTGGAGATCGGCCTCAAAGTACTTCAGGGGCGCGGGCAGGACGATTGTGGCGGGTAAAAAATGTTATACGCTTGAGAACCTGGGTCATACCCCGCGGCGGCGTGAGCATACGAAAAAGGCCCAGGCGCTCATCACAAACCCATTTGCCGCGCGATCAGATTGCGCTGGATCTGGCTCGACCCGTCGCCGATGATGAACAGCCGCGCGTCGCGCAGCGCGCGCTCGGTGCGATGCGCGGGCGTGAGTCCGGCGGCTCCCCACACACGCAGGGCCTCCGAGGTCGCGGCCACCAGGGTTTCGGTGGCGTAGAGGTTGGCGATCGAGGCTTCCCGCACGCAAGCCTGGCCGGCGTCGACCATGGCGCT
>JAYTDE010000301.1:0-3265 GCA_043736195.1 Burkholderiales bacterium
TTTCGGCCATCTCCGAGGCGAACAGCTTGGCCATCGCCGCCTCTTTCAGGCAGGGCCGGCCGGCATCCTTGAGCGCGGCCGCATGCAGCACCATCTGCCGCGCCACCTCCACTTGCGTGGCCATGTCGGCTAAGCGGAACTGCACCGCCTGGTGGTTGAACAGCACCTGGCCGAAGGCTTCGCGTTCATTGGCGTAGCGCAACGCCGCCTCGAAGGCCGCGCGTGCCATGCCCACGGCCTGGCTACCGATGCCGATACGCCCGCCTTCGAGCGATGAGAGCGCGATGCGATAGCCCTCCCCGGGCGCACCGATCATGTTCTCGATCGGCACCCGGCAATGTTCCAGCAGCACCTGCGCGGTGTCCGAGGCGCGCTGGCCCAGCTTTTCTTCCACGCGCGGCACCGAATAGCCGGGCGTGGCGGTGGGCACCAGAAACGCACTGATGCCGCGCTTGCCGGCACCACGGTCGGTGACGGCGAAGACGATGGTCACATCGCCGTTCTTGCCCGAGGTGATGAACTGCTTGGTGCCGTCGATCACGTAGTCGTCGCCATCCTTGCGTGCTGTGGTCTTGAGTGCCGAGGCGTCCGAGCCCGCATGCGGCTCGGTCAACGCGAAGGCACCCAGCATGCGGCCGCTCGCCAGGGGCTTCAACCAACGCTCCTTCTGCGCAGGCGTGCCGTAGTTGAGCAGGATGTTGCACACCGGGCAGTTGTTGACCGACAGCACGGTGGAAGCGGCAGCATCGCCCGCCGCCACCTCTTCCAGCGACACCGCCAATGCGGTGTAGTCGAGCCCGGCACCACCGAATTCCTCGGGCACGAACACGCCATAGAGGCCCAGTTCCGCCAGCCCTTTCAAGGCGGCGGCGGGAAAGGCGGCGTCGCGGTCGCGCTGCGCGGCGCCGGGGGTCACCTCGGCGGCCACATAGGCGCGCACCGCATCGCGGATTTGTTCGTGGTCTGGTGAGAGCAGCATGGGGTCGTGTCCGCTGATTCCGGCTTCGTGTGTGCTTGCCCGCTCTCCCGGCGAGAGCGCTTGGCAGAAAAGCGACACCGGGCTCGCAGGTTTGGTTTTGCCCCTCACCCCGCCCCTCTCCCCGCCAAGCGGGGCGAGGGAGAGCAGAGCCGCGGGCGCGTTACAGCAGCTCGATGGCCACCGCGGTGGCTTCGCCGCCGCCTATGCACAGGCTGGCCACGCCGCGTTTGCCGCCAGTCTTTTTCAGGGCCCCGATGAGGGTGACGATCAGGCGCGCACCGGAAGCACCGATCGGGTGACCCAGGGCACAGGCGCCGCCGTGGATGTTGACCTTGGCATGCGGGATGCCGTGTTCCTTCATCGCCGCCATCGCCACTACCGCGAAGGCCTCGTTGATCTCGAACAGGTCAACCGTGCCGGTATTCCAGCCGCACTTGGCATACAGCTTCTCGATCGCACCGACCGGCGCGGTGGTAAACCACTGCGGCTCCTGCGCGTGAGTAGCATGCGCCACCAGGCGTGCCACGGGGTTAAGCCCCAGCTTGGCCGCGGTCGAGGCGCGCATCATCACCATCGCGGCGGCACCGTCGGAAATAGAGGACGAGGTGGCGGCGGTCACGGTGCCATCCTTGCGGAAGGCGGGCTTCAACGTGGGCACCTTGTCGGGGTTCGACTTGAAGGGCTGCTCGTCCTTCTCGATCGTAACGTCACCCTTGCGGCCAGCCACTGTAATGGGTGCTACTTCCCACTTGAAGCTGCCGTCGTTGTTGGCGGCAATCGCGCGGCGCGTCGATTCGATCGCGTAGGCATCCTGCTCCTCGCGCGTGAAGCTGTACTTGCCGGCGCAATCCTCGGCGAACTGGCCCATCGACTTGCCACCGCCGTTGGGGGTTTTTTCGTAGGCGTCTTCCAGGCCATCCAGCGCCATGTGGTCGAACATGGTGGCGTGACCGTAGCGATAGCCGCCGCGGCCTTTGAGCACCATGTAGGGTGCGTTGGTCATGGATTCCATGCCGCCGGCCACCACGATGTCGGCGCTGCCGGCGATCAACAGGTCATGCGCGAACATGGCGGCCTTCATGCCGGAACCGCACACCTTGTTGATGGTGGTGGCGCCGGTGGATTTAGGAAGGCCGGCACCGAGGGTTGCCTGGCGCGCCGGTGCCTGGCCCTGGCCGGCGGGCAGCACGCAACCCATGATGACTTCCTGGATTTGCTCGGGCGTAAGACCAGCACGCTCGACCGCGGCCTTGATCGCATGGCTGCCCAGTTGATGGCCGGCGAAACCCGAGAGTTCGCCCTGCATGGCGCCCACCGGAGTGCGGGCGACGGAAACGATGACGATAGGATCGGACATGGTGATTCCTTTCTACTGATGGAAGGTCATGATTTTGCCAACCGTAGTGAGCACTACCTCACCTGACTGGTTGGTGATGCTGCCGTCGAGTGTAACGACATTGCCTCGCGACTTGGGCTCAATGTGGGTCACGACCCATTTCAACTCGATTGTATCCCCGGGGCGCACCGGTTTGCGCAGGTTGATCTGGAACTCGATGCCCACCTGCGGCCCGTGCTGCGTGTAGTGGCTGGCCAGCAAACCCATCAACAGCGACAGGTAGTGCGGGCCGCAGGCGATGATGCCGCCGAAGCGCGTGGCGGCGGCGTACTCGGGGTCATGGTGCAGGGGGTTCATGTCTTCGCACAGGGTGGCGAAGGTGCGGATATCGTCGAGGGTGATGTGCTTGACGCGCAGCGCGGTTTCGCCAATCGCGATCATGCCGGCCTCGCGTGATCACGCAGTCGCGCCAGCGCCGCACCCAATAACGGCACGGCCGCGCCGGCGCCGTCGACGGTGGCTTCGAGGTCACGCAACAGACCGTTGTCGACCCCATAGACCCAGCCATGCACGGCCAGCGGCTGGCCACGCGCCCAGGCATCCTGCACGGCGGTGGTCTGACAGACGTTTTTCACCTGCTCAATCACGTTGAGTTCGCACAGGGCATCGTGCTTGCCCGCCTCCGCTGTGATCGACCCGAGATAGGCGCCATGCTTTTCGCCCACGTCCTGCACATGCCTCAGCCAGTTGTCGGCCAGGCCGACCTTGCGCCCGGTAAGCGCCGCGTGCACGCCCGAGCAACCATAGTGCCCGCACACGATGATGTGCCGCACATGCAGCAAGTCGACCGCGAACTCGATCACAGACAAGCAATTCAGGTCGGTGTGCACCACCACGTTGGCGATGTTGCGATGGACGAACACCTCGCCCGGCGCCAGCCCGATAATCTG
>JAYTDE010000302.1:0-16601 GCA_043736195.1 Burkholderiales bacterium
GCCAACCAGGGTGAGCGACAAAGGCGTTCATCCATGCGGTCGCAGACCTCGGTGAACACAGCCACGCTGTCGATCGCCCCAAGCGCATCGACGCCCTCGTGATACATGCGCCGCTGACGATCGCGGCGTGCCGGGTCAAGCAATTTGCTCAACATGTCCTCGACCATCGCCGGCGACTTCGCCTGCCACGCGGGACGCACCAGAATTGGCCAGGCAATGCCGGGCCAGGCTGGATGCAGGCGCTCATCGACCAGTTTGGTCCACAGCCGCATTGCGGCGCGATCGCGGAGATTCTCGGGCTTGAGCGTTGGCTGCGGGCGGATTTCGTCGAGCAACTCGTTGATGACGGTGGATTCGATGAACGGCGTGCCGTCGATCTCGAGCACCGGCACATAGCCACGCGGACTGAGCGCCAGAAATTCCGGCGTCAGGTTTTCCTTGGCGCCCAAGTCAATGTGGCGGTATTCATAGTCGATCCCTTTCTCGGCCAGCGCGAAGCGCACTTTTTCGCCGCAGGGCGACAAGGGATAGTTGTAAAGCCGGAAGTTCACGCCGCCTCACGCATGCGGCACGTCGGCCGCCGGGCCGCGTTGCGACACGTGCCACGGAATGATCTTGCGCTCGGCCAGCTCGACCAGGAAAAAAAGCAAGGTGCCGAGTACGCCGAGCAGCAGGATTGCCGCGAACGCACGCGTGGTATTGAACATGCCCTGGGCCTGCAGGATCACACTTCCCAACCCGCGGTCACCGGCGACGAACTCGCCGACGATCGCGCCGACCAAGGCGAACGAGACGCCGACTTTCATGCCGGAAAAGATGCTGGGCAATGCACATGGCAAGCGGATGCGCAGGAGGATCTGCATCGGCGTGGCGCGACCGGCGCGCGCCAGATTGATCATGTCGGGGTCGACCGTACGCAGGCCAAGCACGGCGTCGATCACGATCGAGAAGATCGCGATCATCAGTGCGATGGCGACCTTGGGCTCGATGCCGGTGCCCAGCCAGATCACGAAAACCGGCGCCAACGCCACCTTCGGAATGCTGTTGAGCACCACCAGCAGCGTGTAGAGGATACGGTTGAGCCATTTCGAGTAGACGATCGCGATCGCCATGGCCAGGCCCAACACGACAGCGCCGGCGAAGCCGAGTGCCGTCGAGTACAGGGTAAAGAGCGAGGACGTCAGAAAAAAGACCCGCGACGTCCAGAGTTCCAGGAAAATCGCCGATGGCGGCGGCAACAGAAAGGCGCGGATTGAAAACACGCTGACCGCCAGCTCCCACAAGAGCAGGGCGGCTACCACCACGGCGATCGACGATAGCGTGCGTTCATTGCGCTGGAGAAAGCCCCACATGCTCACTCCTTCATGATGCCAAGGGAGGCGAACACATGCCGGATGTGGCTGGAGTAGCGGCCAAACTCGGCCGACTCGCGCACCGCCAGTGCGCGTGGACGCGGCAGCTTTATCTCGATGGTCTCGACAACGCGTCCGGGATTGCGGTCCATGATGACGATGCGATCGGAAAGAAACACGGCCTCGCCGATGCTGTGGGTGATGAAGAGAATGGTTTTCTGTTTGTCCTGCCACAGGCGTGCAAGTTCCAGATTGAGGTCGTCGCGCGTCATCGCGTCGAGAGCGCCAAAGGGCTCGTCCATCAGCAGAAGTTCGGGCTCGTCCAGCAGCGCGCGGCAGATCGCGGCACGCTGGCGCATGCCACCCGACAATTCCCACGGATGGCGGCCGGCGGACTCCTTCAGGCCAAAGCGTTCCAGTAGAGCGAGCGCTGCCGCCGTGTGTGCCGGCGTGAGCTTGTTGCGAAAACCGGCCACCAGCAGGACGTTGTCCAGGATCGTCAGCCAATCGAGCAGGACATCGCGCTGGAACACCACGCCCAGGCGATCGGGCGGGCCGTCCAGCACTTTGTCGCCGCAGTGGATCACACCCGAAGTGTTTTTCTCCAGCCCCGCGACGCAACGCAGAAGCGTGCTCTTGCCACAGCCGCTGGGCCCCAGCACGCTTAAGAATTCGCCGGGATAGATGTCGAGGTTCATGCCGGCCAAGGCCACGGTCTGGCTGCCCCGCGCGCTGTAGGTCATGCCGACATCGCGCAAGCTGACAACCGGTTTCACGCCGGACTTGCTCCGTGACTTCAGTTGATCAGGCTGTTGGTGTAGAACTCACCCGGTTTGCGCCCCGGCTTGATCACGTTGGCGCGTTCCATGTCGCGAATCGCTTCAACCCAGTCGGCATCGTTCTGCACGCCGGTCGGTTTGCCCTGCGAGTTGGCGGTATGGATGAACGATTTGTAGCCCTCGATCTGCCCCTTCAGGAACAGGGGATTCAAGCCGGCGTTGGGGCGCTGCTTGATGATGGCCTGCACCGCCTCGTCGACATTGCCGGCGTAGATGTAGTCCCAGGCGCGCGCCTGCACGCGGATCATTTTTCTCAACATGTCAGCGCGCTTCTCGATGGTGGATTCAGAGGCGATCAGACCGTAGCTGGGGAAAGCGATGCCGGCGTCGGCCATCAACAAGGCCTTCGACGGGCGCGTGGTTTCGACCAGCGGCAGGCCGAACGGCGCGGTGGTCATCACACCATCGGCCTGCTTGGCGGTGTAGGTCGACACCATGGCCGCCGGCGCCACATTGAGGATTTTCACCGAGTCGCGGGTCTGGCTGCCAAAGCGCAGATAGGAGTCGATGTAGGGTGTCCAGGGGCTGCCGGCGAATACCACCAGCGTCTTGCCGGCCAGGTCCTTGACCGTCTTCGCAGGGGAATCCCGATCCACCAGTACCGCCAGATCCGCCTTGCGGAACCAGGCGGCAACGCTGCGCACCTGCAGTCCGTTTTCGCGTGCGATGGCCATGCCGCCCAGTTGCACCTGGCCTACGTCGACCTGTCCGGTGCCCACCAGCTGAATGGTGTTGTTCGAGCCGGTGCCATCCTGCACCGTTACGTCCAGGCCGGCTTCCTTGAACCAGCCGCGTTCATTCGCCAGATGCATCGCGGCATGCGTGCCCCAGGCGATGAAGTCCATGCGGACCACAACCTTCTCCTGCGCGCAAACCGCGGCGGCGCACAGAAGAACGGGCAATGCGAGCAAGCGCGCGGCGGCGCCGGGAAATCTGATGGTCACGTGATTCTCCTTCAAGGGTTGGGCTGGGCGGGGAATTGAATCTTCGGGCAGAAGCGGAAACTTGCGATGCGCACGGCGTCTACCTCAAGCGGGAACATGCGCGCCCCGCAATTGACGGGTCGCGAGCGGATCGACGGCGATGCCGGCCTCGTCCACCACCACGCCGTGCCTGTCACGGGCGAACGCGGCGGTGATTTTGCCGTTCCAGACATCGTTGCGCACCCGCTCCGGATCGCGCTCATGCGCTGGCCCGAAGCCGCCGCCGCCCGGTTGCACATGGGTGACCAGCGCCCCCTTTTTCAACCAGCGGCTGATCTTGCTGGCGAGCTGTTCGGTGGCGCCATTCTCTGTGAGCATGTTTTGCGCCAGGATCGCACAATCGCCGCCGGCCAAGCCGTAGGGGGCGAACTTCATGCGATCGGCGCGCAATTGCAGAAAGGCATCGTCGGCCAGCACCCGGTAGCTGCGGCGAATGCCCAGACCGCCGCGCCACTTGCCCGCGCCGCAACTATCGGCCACCAGCTCGTAAGCCTCGACGCGCACCGGATGCTGCGCCTCCATGGTCTCCACCGGCGTATTGGAAAGGTTTTGCGAGGCATTGGTGATCGCCTCGATACCGTCGGCGTCGGGCCGCGCGCCCCAGGCACCGCAGATCATGTCGACGATGATGAATGGCGTGCGGTCGGGCTTCTGGCCCGACAGGCAAACCACCGTGTTGCCGCCTTCGCCGGCGGCGGGAATGCGGTCGGGCACGATTTGCGCGAGTGCCCCCAGCATGGCATCGAACACCCGGTAGCCGGTGAGCGCGCGCGCGGCCACCGCGCCCGGCATGTGCGGATTGAGCACCGAACCCTCCGGTACGATCACCTCGATGCAGCGGAACACGCCGGCGTTGTTGGGCACGTCGCCCTTGAGAGCGCAACGCACGCTCAAGTAGGTGCAGGAGTTGGTGTACGAGCGGGTGGAATTGATCGCGGCACGCACTTGCGGTGCCGAGCCGGTGAAGTCCACTGTCAGACGGTCTTCATGCACGGTGATGGCCACCTTGATCGGAATCGCGTCCGAACCGAGGCCGTCGTCATCGATATAGTCGGTGAAAGTGAAAGTGCCCTTGGGCCAGCGGCGGATTTCGTCGCGCGTAAGGCGCTCGGCGTAGTCCAGCAATTCGCCCAGATAGGTGCGACAGGTCGGAGCGCCATGATGATCGAACAGCTTGCCCAGTTCGCGCACACCCACATGGCAGGCGGCATATTGGGCCCGCAGGTCGCCCAGCACCCGGTCCGGCACGCGCACGTTGATGGCGATGATGCGCGCCAGCATGTCGTTCATCTGGCCGGCCTGATACAGCTTGACCACCGGAATGCGCAGCCCCTCCTGGTAGATCTCGGTTGAATCGCTGGCATTGCTGCCCGGTACCCGGCCGCCTACATCGGTGTGGTGGCAGATCACCACGCAAAACCCTTCAAGGCTGTCGCGGTGGAAAAACGGCACGAACATGAAAATGTCCGGCAGGTGCATGCCGCCTTCGTAGGGATCGTTGACGATGATCGCATCGCCCGCCGCCAGATCGTCGCGATAGCGGGTCAGCATCGACTGCATCGCTTCCGGTACCGCGCCCAGATGCAGGGCGATGGTTTTGGCTTGCGCGATCATGCGTCCTTCGCGGTCGCAGATCGCCGCTGAGTAGTCCATCACATCCTTGACGATCTCGGAGCGGGCGGTGCGGATCACCGTGTAGGCGACTTCATCGACGATCGAGTCGAGAGCGTTCTTGATGACTGCGAAAGTGATCGGGTCGAGGTTCACGCTGGCGCTCCCCTGCTAGGACTGGATGTCGATGAGAATGTTGCCCACGGTATCGGTGCGCGCGCTGCATCCAGGCGGCACCACGATGGTGGTGTCGTAGGATTCGATGACAAGCGGACCGGGTTGTGCCTGCGCATCGATCGCGCTGCGCGCCAACAACCGTGTTTCAAGCGCGGGCGTGCCGCGCGCAAAGCTTACCTGACGGCTGCCCGCTACGCCCTCGAGCGCTTGCGCGTCGATGCGGATGCGGGCGAAATCCAGGCGCCGCCCGCTGACGCCGCGCGCAGCAACCCGCAGGTTGACCAATTCCACCGGTTCGTCGCTGGTATAGCCGAAGGTTTCAAGGTAGGCCCGCCTGAAATCGGCCGCCAGTTGCGCCAGTTGCGCGTCGTCCGCCACCGGCATGCCGCTGCCGCCGCCGAAATCGATGGTCAGCTCCGAGGATTGTCCGATGAACCGCAGGTCGGCGCGCGCGGCGACGGTCACCGATGCGGCCGCGTAGCCTTCGCCTGCCAGTGCCGCTAGCCCCTGCGCGTACAGGTTGGCCAGAGTCTCCGCGAAGCGGGTCTTGTCGCAGGTGGCAAGTGGTTGTAGGACGGCGCGCACGAAATTGTGCTCGGCGTCCGCCGACAACATACCGGCTGAGGAAAAGACACCCGCCATCACCGGCGCGATCACGCGCCGGATGCCGAGAAGTCGGGCCACATCGACCGCATGCAGCGGCCCGCCGCCGCCGAAAGCGATCATGGTCATGTCGCGCGGATCGCGCCCACGCTCAACTGTCACCGCACGGATCGCGCGCGCCATGTTGACATTGGCCACGTGCCGGATGCCGTGGGCGGCGTCAATCACCGACAGGCCCAAACGATGCGCGATGGTGTCGGTGATCGCCCGGGACGATAGTTCGGGATACACCTTGAGCGACCCGCCGGCCAGTGAGACCGGATTTAAAAAACCAAGCACCATGTTGGCGTCGGTCACGGTCGGGCGCAGGTTGCCCTGCCCGTAGCAGGCCGGCCCCGGCCAGGCGCCGACCGACTCGGGGCCTACCAGCAGCAGGCCGCCGGCGTCGATGGCGGCGACCGAGCCGCCGCCTGCGCCGACCTCGGAGATGTCGATCGCCGGCACCTTGAGCACATAGCCGCCGCCCTTGATGAACCGGCTGGGTGCGCTGATGCCGTCGCGGAACTCATACTCGTTGGTCAGAGAAGGCTGACCGTCATGCACGATCGAAGCCTTGGCGGTGGTACCGCCCATATCGAACACGATCAGGTCGGGATCGCCGGTAAGGGCGCCCAAACGGGCTGCACCGGTGACGCCGCCCGCCGGCCCGGAGGCGACCGCGAATACCGGCTTGCGGCTGGCGGCTTCGATACCCATCATGCCGCCGTTCGACGCCATGACCTGGATCGGCGCGGTCACGCCAATGGCTGCCAGATCGATCTTCAAGCGTTCGAGATAGAAGCGCATCGCCGGCAGGATGTAGGCGTTGACCACGGTGGTGCTGGTACGCTCGTACTCCTTCATTTCAGGCAGTACGTCGCATGATGCGGTGATGTGCAGCGTAGGGAAATGACGGATCAGCAGATCGCGCGCGACAATTTCGTGCGCCGGGTTGATGTAGCTGTGTAGAAAAGCGATAGCGATCGCTTCCACCCCTTCGCCCGCCAGCTCGGTGCCAACGCGCAACACTTCTGCGGCCGCGATCGGCGTGACCACGCTGCCGTCCGCGGCCATGCGTTCGTTGATGCCGCGTCGCCAGCGCCGCGGCGCGAGCGGCTCCGGCTTTTTCCATGTCAGGTCGAACATGGTGGGCGTGCGGATCCGCGCGATCTCCAGCACATCGCGAAATCCGAGCGTGGTCAGCAAGGCGGTCTTCGCGCCTACGCGCTGCAGGATGGTATTCGAGGCGGTGGTCGTACCGTGCACGATCTCGGTGATGGCGCCTGGCGCGATGCCGGTTTGCGCCAGCATGAGGGCAATGCCTTCGACCACCGCACGCGCCGGATTGTCCGGCGTGGTCGAGGTCTTGTTCACATACAGGGTGCGATCAGGCGCCTCAAGAACGATGTCGGTGAACGTGCCGCCAATATCGCAACCGATGCGTGCGCCTGTGGCTGCCGGGTTGCCGGTCATGCTGGTCTGCTCAGTTTAAGTCCTGCACACGCTTCTTCCCGAGGTTCGGGGACAAACACAGGGTTGTCTTCCGGCATGTTGTGTTCGCTGCTATTGTACTAACTGGTCAGTTCAGTATAAGGAGGATTTTGACTGAGTGTCAATCGTCCATCGAAGGGGGGCGATTCAAATTGGTGTTGTGAAAGTTGGGGAAAGAAGCCCGGATTTCTGGGGACGGCGATGCAATTGACAACGCAGAGAGACGAAGAGATTCTGCGATGGCGCGATGCGAAGCTGCATATCCAGAGCCGGGTTGCACAACTGTTGGCAGTCGCGGAATGGGCAGCATGCGGAGGGCCGCGCATGCGATCGGCTAGTTGCGCGGCCTCGATGAGGCGAGGCATGGAACGAGCATTTCGTAGAAGTAAGATCAATTGTTAATAACATGTATAAGTTTTTATCAAAAAATAATGTATAAAATTAGAAAATGAGCGAAAAATAGCAATTCGGCTGGATCGAGTCGAAATTTCAATTGCGCCCGGTGCAGCCGCTACGGGCATCAAGCACCATCGGGCCGGCCCGTAGTTCACGCGAAGCCAACGACTGGCGGGTTGAGTCCTACCCTGCGTCTTATCGGCCCGACCCGACCATTGTCGGGCACCTGGAGTTCGGACTCAAATATGAAGACATCAATCTCGAGTGGCTAAGCAGGCTCTTTGCGGTTATCGAACCCAGGATTCTCGAAGACTGGATCAGGCGCGTTCCCGCCGGCGCGTATGCCCGGCGCGCCGGCTTTTTGTATGAGTGGCTGACCGCCAGAACCCTGGATCTGCCGGCGGTTAAAGGCAACTTCGTAGACGCACTGGATGCCGCAAGGTATTTCACGCGGACCACTCCTCTAAAAAACCGCCGCTGGCGAATCAATGACAACCTGCCAGGCACGCCTGCATGTTGCCCGCTGATTCGTTTGACCGATGCAATCAAGGAAGCGATCGCTCTGGACATTCCGCAGGCACTCGCCGAACTTGACCAAAAGTACGGTGCGAATCTGTTGACGCGCAGTGCCGCCTGGCTGACGTTCAACGAATCGAGGGCATCATTCCAGCTTGAACGCAAGGTCGATCGCAAGAACGACATTCGGCGCTTCGGCGCGGTATTGGCAACCCATTGCGGCTCGATCGACGATCCTCTTGGTGCGAGCGCACTGGCGACCATCCAGCGTGAAATCCTGGGCGATCGTGCTTTGCGTACAGGATTGCGCCGCTCGCCTGTGTGCATCGGCCGCGGCGCGCATTTCGACGCCACGCATGTCATGTACATCGCGCCGCACTGGGATGATTGTCCGGCCTTGCTGGCCGGATTGAAGACCTTCGAAGAAAACACCAGACCGGCTACGCCTTCGGCTTCGGTATCCCTCATCAGAGCCGCCGCGATCGCGTTCGCATTCGTCTACATTCATCCGATGGCAGACGGCAACGGCCGCCTTCATCGCTTCCTGATCAATGACATGCTGTCGCGCGATGGCGTGACGCCAGCGGGTGTGATCCTGCCGGTATCGTCCGCCATTGCCGGCAGCAGCCTGAATCGTGGCGACTACGAAAAGACTCTCGATGCGATCTCGATGCCGATGATGCGTCGCTATGCCATCGATTATCGGATGGGTCCGCCCATGCTGCGTGAAGACGGTGTTACGTCCGAACTCGAATTCGACAAGTACAGCGACGCGCTGCATCTATGGCGCTATCCGGATCTCACGCGGCATGTTCAATACATCGCCGCGATGATCGCTCAGACCATCATGGTCGACATGCCCGAGGAGGCGGCGTTTCTCGCACGCCATGATGAAGCCATGCGACGGCTCAAGCGCATCTGGGAAATGCCCGATGTGGACGCCGCGCGCATCGTGTGCTCATTGCGCGAGAACCAGGGAGTCGTCAGCAACCTTCTTCGTCGCGACTATGCCATCATCTTCGATGAGCCGCAGGTAGCCGAGGAGGTCGTGGCGGCCGTCATGTCGGCGCTGGTAGATCGACCAGCGGAACCCGGAGCTGCCTGATCTGCCTGTAGGCGCGGCAGCGGAAGTCGGCCGCGCGCGACGCGCGGATATCGATTGCCGCAGCGTTCGGTTCGCTGCGAACCAAAGTGCTTTGTTGGATGTCCTCAACGCCGCAGCCGCAGGTAGTGCGCAGGCATGCGCTCGCGCGCTCAGCTCTTGATGCCCTCGAACAGGTCGCGCCCCTTGGCCAAAGCACGAATCTTGGCGTCGGCGATACCGCGCTTCAACATCCAGAAGCCGCAATCGGGGTGGATGTACTTGACCCGCCCGGCACCCAGCACTTTCTCAGCGTGCTCGATCGCGCGTGCGATGTGATCGGCCGACTCGGTCTCGGTGGCCTTGATATCGATCACGCCGAGACCGAAGCCGATCTTCGGATCGAGGTCGCGGAATACCTGCAACTCTTCCACTGGCCGGTGCGCGCATTCCATCACCACATGGTCGACATGCAGTGCGTTCAAGTACTTGATCAGGCTCTCCCAACCGCCTTTTTGGATGCTCTGGCCGCCATAGTTGCCGAAGCACAGATGTACCGCGGGAATGGTCTGCACCGCATCGAGAACACGGTTGAGGGAAGAGGCCGCCCATTCCCATTCCTCGGGGGCGCCAGGCAGGTTGGCTTCGTCCAACTGGATGATGTCGGCCTCCACATGGCGCACCTGTTCGGCCAGCACGTCGGCCAGCGCGTGGGCCAAGGCCGGGGTGTCCTTGTAGTGCTTGTTCATCAGCATCTTGGCCAGCATGTGCGGGCCGGTGACGGTGAACTTGAAGGGCTTGGTCGCCAGCATCGCGGCGCACCGGCAGGCCAGCGGCAGGTCCAGCGTGCCGCTGCCCAGCGGGCCTTCGACCACCCCTGGCGGACGGGTACGAAAGCGGGTGGCTTCGGCACGGCGGTAATTGAGCCGCTCTTCGAAGCTCATGCGGAAACCCACACCATCCATCGGCCGCACGAAGTATTCGATCATGCCGTTGGTCTCGGGATGATTGATGTCGAAGCGGTACAACTCGCCGTCGCACACCACATCCACACCGGCCTCTTCCTGGGTGGCGATCACCACACGGGTGGCATCGATCAGCGCCTGTTCGGAGGGGGCTGCCACCAGCCAGTCGGGCACCGGATACGAGCCTACGACGGTTGTCTTGATGCGCGACATACGTTGCTCCTTTGTGATTCGCTCGATAGCGAAAAATGCTAACACATGTAACCGGATCGTTACATCGTTGCGTCGCGCCGTGGACGGCAGGCACCGCTTCCACCATGCATGCCATGCGCGCCGCCTCTGCGCATTTGCCGCAGCGCAATAGAAGCCTCGGCGTGTCGGCGTAACATCGTTGATCGGGTTTAACCATTCAGTTACACTTCTCCGAACAGTCCCGTCGCGCAGGAATCGCCATCTTGTATCCGCCCCGAACACCCTGCCGCGCCGCTGCCGACGCCACCCGCATTGCGCGCAACTGACGAGTCACCGATGGCCAGGATCACCCAAGTCGAAGTGGGGCGCCGCGATTACCCACTGGTCGGCAGCTTCAAGTTCTTCAAGTCAGGCCTGCGCCCGACGCTGATCGTGCGCTTGACCGACGACAGCGGCCGACAGGGCTATGGGCAAGCAGTCCCGGTGGAAAGCTGGACCTACGAGACTTGTGAGAGCGTCGATAGCACGTTGCGGCTTTATCTGGCCGCGGCCGTGTTGGGCGCTGATCCCGCCGATTTGGCCGAGGTCCACGCCCGCATGGAGCGCGCCATCCGGCCGTCGTTTTCGGTAGGCCAGCCGCTAGCTAAGGCGGCCATCGATCTGGCCTGCTATGACCTGTGGGGCCAGGCGGTCGGCAAGCCGGTGTGCGATCTTCTGGGCGGCGTGCGCAGCAGCGAAGTCCAGCTCTCCTGGACCATCAACTCGACTTCGCTGGAGCAGGCCGAGCGCCTGCTTGAGGAAGGGCGCCTGCTTGGCTACGACAGTTTCAACATCAAGCTGGGGCCGCCGCAAAGCGCGGCCTACGACCTGGATCTGGTGCGGCTGGTCATGCGTTTCTCGCCACACGGCTTTCATTGGGGTGATGCCAACACCGGCTATGACCTTGAGTCGGCGCTGGCACAGGCACCGAAGTTTGCCGACCTTGGCTTGCGCGCGCTGGAGTCGCCGCTGCCGCCGAACCGCATCCGTGCGTACCAGCGCTTGAAGCAGCAGGGCGCACTGCCGATCCTGATGGATGAAGGCATCGTCTCGCCGGTCGAAACCGAGGAATTCGCAGCGCTTGGCATGCTTGACGGCATTGCGATGAAGGTGGCGCGCTGCGGTGGCCTGTGGCACGCCTCGCGCATTGTCGAAGGCATGCAGCGCGACGGCCTCACCCTTTTCGCTTCCGGCCTGACCGATCCCGAGTTGTCCCTAGCCGCCTCGATCCATTTGTTCGCCTGGGCCGGGCTGGAACTGCCGGCCGCGCTCAACGGACCGCAGTACCTGGCCGATCGCGGCACCAGTGATGCTGCCTTTCGCGCGCACGGTGACCGCGTGCAGGTGCCGACCGCGCCCGGGCTGGGCGTCTCGCCCGATCCGTCCGCGATGCGATCCTTAACCCTGGCGGCCGGCACATGATCCGACTCTCGCCGATCTTCGGCATCCTGGTGTTTCTGGCGATCTGGGAGCTTGGCGTGCATCTGTTCAGTGTGCCGGCCTATTTGATGCCGCCGCCGACCAAGGTGTTTGCCACTTTCGTCCAGGAATTCCCGAAACTCCTTTATCACGGCTGGGTCACCACCTACGAAATGCTGTTGGGCTATGCGATGGCGGTGGCGATCGCCATTCCGCTGGCCATCGGTATCACGTCCTCCCACCGTTTCGACCGCTTCATCACGCCGCAATTGCTGTTCTTTCAGGTGGTGCCCAAGGTCGCTATCGCGCCCTTGTTCCTGGTGTGGTTCGGCGTCGGCACCACGCCCAAGGTGCTGGTGGCTTTTCTGATTTCGTTTTTTCCAATCGTCATCGATGCCGCCGTCGGCCTGCGCTCGATGTCGTCGGAAATGACCGATCTGGCGCGCTCGATGGGCGCGACTCGTTGGCAACTTTTCGCACGCTTTCGCCTGCCCACCAGCCTGCCTTACCTGTTCAGCGGCTTGAAGGTGGCCGCCACGCTGGCGGTGGCGGGCGCGGTGGTCGGTGAATTCGTCGGTGCCGACAAGGGCTTGGGCTATTTGCTGCTGGTGACCAATTCGAACATGGAGACCGCGCTGATGTTTGCCACCATCGTGGCGCTCACCATCATCGGCCTGGTGTTCTTCTACTTGGTCGAGTTTCTTGAGGCATTCCTGATCCCGTGGCACGTGACCCATCGCGTGCGCGAAGGCGCGGGAACCATGTAGATTTCGGAGCACGCGCGGCAATGCCATGCCGCCTGTTTTATGCGTGAGTCAATCTGGTGGAAGTCCAAGTTCATTCAAACCAAAGGAGGAGTCATGAAACGCATCCTGCTGTTGCTGGTGTTGGTACTGATCGGCGGCTCGGCCGTCGCCCAGCCCAAGCTCGAAAAATTTCCGTTCCGGCTCAACTGGACACTCTATGGCGAACACGCACCGTTTTTCGTGGCGCGCGACAAGGGCTTCTACGCCGCCGAAGGCATCGAAATCGAAATCCAGGAGGGCAGCGGCTCGACCACGGTCTCGCAACTGGTCGCATCGAACAACAGCCCGGTTGCCTATGTCGATGCCGCCACCATGATGCGCGGCGTATCCAACGGCATGCCGATTCGCGCGGTGGGCGTCACCTTGCAGGAAAGCCCGATGGCCTTCATCTACCGCGCCGACGCCGCGCGACCGACCAAGATCGCCGAGATCAAGGGCAGCCGCATCGCCATGACCGCGGGTGACGCCAGCCTGGCGATCTTCACCGCCTTCATGGGCAAGCTGGGCATGAAGATGGAAGACGTGCAGGTCATCACGGTGGCCAATCCGCAAGGCAAGGAGCAGGCGGTGCTCAATAGGCAGGCCGACGCGCTGCTGGGTTACTTCATGGACCAGGGACCGCGCATGCAGTTGCAGACCGGGGTCAAGATGGGCTGGACCCGGCTCTACGACATGGCGGGGGTGACCACGCTTTCCTCGGCGATCATCGTCAACAACAACTGGGTCAAGGACGCAAAGAACCAGGATCTGCTGCGCCGCTTTCTGCGAGCCTCGCAGCGCGGCTGGCAGCATTCGTTCGACAACCGCGCAGAGGCCGCCGAGATCTTCCGCAAGGTAGCGCCGGTGTTCACCCAGGAGATCGCGCTCTTGGAAGTCGAGGGCACCATGAGCATCATCCGCACCGAGCGCACCAAAGGCAAGGCCATCGGCGTCACCGACATCGGCGACTGGCGCGACACCCAGGACCTGTTGTCGAAATTCGCCAAGCTCAATCCGCAGGCCGATCTCAATACCTACTTCACCAACGAGTATCTGTCCGAAGCACCCTACCTGCCGAAGAGATAAATGGCGTCTGATGCTTATATCCGGCTTGCCAACGTCGGCAAGGTCTATCAATCGAAGGCCGGGCCGGTCGAGGCCTGCGGCGAAATCAATCTCGAGATCCGCCGCTCCGAGTTTGTTGCCATCGTTGGCCCCAGCGGTTGCGGCAAGACCACCATTCTGAAGATGGTGGCCGGCCTGCAGCCCTACACCTCGGGGTCGATCAGCATCGACGGCAGGCGGGTTGACGGGCCGCACACCGATCTGGGCATCGTGTTCCAGGACGCGATCCTGCTCGACTGGCGCAACGTACTGGACAACGTGCTGTTGCAGGTGGACATCCGCCGTCTCGACCGCGCGCAATTCGAGCCGGTGGCACGCAGCCTGCTCAAGGCCACCGGCCTCAATGGTTTCGAGAATCACAAGCCATACGAGTTGTCCGGCGGAATGCGCCAACGCGCATCGATCTGTCGCGCCCTGGTACATGATCCACCGCTGCTGTTGATGGACGAGCCCTTCGGCGCGCTCGATGCCCTGACACGCGAGCAGATCGCCATGGACATCCAGCGGGTGTGGATGGAAAAGCGCAAGACGGCGCTTTTCATCACCCACAGCATTCCCGAGGCGGTGCTTCTGGCCGACCGCGTGGTCGTGATGAGCCCGCGCCCGGGGCGGATTGTCGAGATCCTCGACATCGACCTGCCGCGCCCGCGGCGGCTGGATCGCGTGCCGGCGATTTTCAACGAATACACCGGGCGCATCCGCGAGATTTTCAAGGCCAGGGGTGTGCTGGCCATGGATTGATTGAACAGGTATCAAATGCCCATTGCCCCGCAGTTTGCGATCCGCGCCATCGAGTTGTTCGAACGCCCGGTAGTTCTGCGCCTGCCGTTCCGCTTTGGCGTGGTGACGCTCACGGCCTGTCCGCAGGCCTTTGTGCGCGCCACCATCCGCATGGCCGACGGCCGCGAGCAAATTGGCGTGGCCGCCGAGATGATGGCGCCCAAATGGTTCGACAAGAACCTGGAGCTATCCAACGAAGACAATTTCGATCAATTGCGGTCGGTGCTGGCGCTGGGTCGTGCGGCCTACCTGAGCGACGCCGCGCCGGCCACAGCCTTCGGCCATTTCGCGCGCCACTATGACGCGCATCTGGCAGCGGCCGCTACACGCGGCCTCAATCCGCTCCTGGCCAACTACGGGCCGGCACTGATCGACCGCGCGATACTCGATGCGCTGTGCCGCGCCGCGAATACCGATTTTTACACTGCCATGCGCGCCAACCTGGCCGGCATCGGGCGCTCTCGCAAGGAGTTCGAGGGCATCGATTTCGAACGCTTCCTGGCAGGCTTGAAGCCGGCATCTTTCATCGAGGCGCGCCACACCGTGGGTATGGTGGACGCGATCACCGCCGCAGACTTGAGTGATCGCGTTGGCGACGGGCTGCCCGAGACTTTCGAGGAAGTGGTGGCCGCCTATGGGCACCGCTACTTCAAGCTCAAGGTGGGCGGCAATCTCGCGGCCGACATCGCGCGCCTTGAGGCGATCGCGGCGGTGCTGGACAAAAGCCCCAAGCCCTACTTCGCATCACTCGACGGCAATGAGCAGTACCCGGACGCGGCAGCGGTGGCCGAACTGCTGTCATGCATGCACGCCAAGCCGGGCCTTAAGCGCCTGAGCGCCTCGATCCTGTTCGTTGAACAGCCGATCAACCGCAAGGCGGCGCTGGAGGCCGATTTCACCCGCAACCCGCTCGGCTTGCCGGTGATCATCGACGAATCCGATGGCACCCTCGATACCTTCGTCGCGGCGCGTGCGCGCGGTTACGATGGTGTTTCAAGCAAGACCTGCAAGGGTATGTACAAATCCATTCTCAACGCCGCGCGCTGCGCGCAGTGGAACGCCGCAAGCGGCACACCGCGCTATTTCATGTCGGCCGAAGACTTGACCACCCAGGCGGGCTTGGCCGTGCAGCAGGATCTGGCGCTGGTGAACCTGCTGGGAATCACCCATGTGGAACGCAACGGCCACCATTATGTGAACGGCATGGCGGCGCTGCCTGAAGCTGAGCAGCAGGCTTTTCTGCAGGTTCATTCCGACCTCTACGAACACTCGCACGGTGCGGTGCGGTTGGCGATTCACGGTGGGCGCATCGAGATTGGTTCACTTGCCTGTAGCGGCTTTGCCAGTGCAGCTCTACCCGATTTCAGCAGCATGCAGGCGCTTGGACCAAGGGATGCCTGAGATGGTGCAACGGCCCATCGTCGGCATCGCCGGATTGGGACTGGTCGGCCTGGCACTTGCAAAGCGTCTTGCGTGCGCCGGCTTCACGGTCCTGGGTTTCGATCTCGATCCGGCACGCAATGCCCTGCTCGATGTGCAGGCAAACGGCGCCGCGCGCGCCAGTGTTGAACGGCTTGCCGCGGATTGTGACTGCATGTTGATCGCGGTATTCGACGACGCGCAATTGCGCGCGGTTGCAGCCGACCTGTTGGCCGCGACCGGTCGGCGCGTGTCGCAAGCGATCTGCATCACCACCGCTCTGCCAGTCACTCTGCGCGAAGTCGGTGCGTTGTGCGCTGCGACGGGGCTGAGGTTCGTCGAGGCGCCGATCTCCGGCTCGAGTGCCAGGATCGCCGCAGGCGAAGGCCGCATGTTTGTAGGCGGCACGCCCGCGGACATCGAGCGGGCGGCACCGGTACTCGACGCCATCACCGTGCACCGCAATCGCATCGGCGAGGTCGGCCAGGCTTCCGCGGCGAAGTTGTCGACCAATCTGGTGCTTGGCCTGAACCGCCTGGCGCTGGCCGAGGGCATGGCTTTGGCCGAGAGCCTTGGCATTGAGCGTGCCCGCTATCTGGAATTGCTGCTCGACTCGGCCGCCACCTCGCGTGCCGCCCGGGAGAAAGGGCCGATGATGGTGGCCGACCACTACGAGCCGCCGGTGGCCACCATCGCCCAGCATGCCAAGGATGTGCGCCTGATGCTCGAACTCGGGCGTGAAACCGGCCAGGCCTTGCCGCTGTCCGAACTGCACTTGGCCCTGCTTAC
>JAYTDE010000303.1:0-3953 GCA_043736195.1 Burkholderiales bacterium
CGGACCGTGATAATCAATGTCGGTAGTACCCGCAGCCAGGTCAACGGTCGTGGCACCGCTGGAAATGCCGGCACTCTGCGCCTCATGATCCGCCTGAACGCGCAACAGCGTCAGCACGCAGTGCTGCAAGTCGGTGTACTCATCGTGGCCCGTCCCGTACTGGTCGGCGTCGGCGTAGAAAAACTGGCAGCGATAGCGCCCGGCGGCGATCTTGCACACCACAAAATTGGCACCGCGCTCGCTCCAGTAGAGGGTTGGGCAAATCGTCAATTCGTCGCCGGCCGGATCGAGCTTCAATTCACTGTCGGCGAGATCAGGCGTAACTCGCCTGATGTAACGCTGCTGCAGAAGGTCTGCCACCAGTTCGCGTTCTACTTCGGTGAAATCGGCGACAATGGCGCTCACGGCTTGACCTCGGTTCGGGAACAAGCGCGCCCTCACTCCTGGTCGCGCACGGAAGTGGTTATTGTTAGTCAGGCAGGCCCATTAGTCACCTACCCAATCGGGGTACCCATTCGGAGTATGGTTTTGCATGGGGTTTTCTTGTGCAATAGGCGTCGGTTCCGACAGCTTGCGGTCGGTTCCGCGTCGTCGCTATCTGCATAGTCACCGCCCATCGCGCAGCGGCCACCGAGGTCGCGACACCAAGCTACCGAAGCGGATCAACCGGTGCCGCGATGCTGATCCTCGAGGCACGATATGCGACGGTTGATGATCGGCTGACAATAGGAGTCGAGCTTTGAAGTGGATCAAGTTTATCGCCCTCGGGGCAATCGTTGCGGGGCTGTACGGACTCCTCTTCGTCTACGAAGAGGAGGTCATCCGCCTGTGCCGTCAGGGCGGCTGGATGTTCCTGTTTCCGGTCAGTGTGGCGTTCGTGTTTTCGATCTTTCATGGCGCATTCACCAGTATGTTCTGGGATCTGCTCGGCGTGAGAGCCAACGTTGTCGTTGAGGACGATTGATGGATGCGAGCGCGCTTAATTTTATCGACCTCACCCCGGCAAATATCGCATTCCTGTTATTCGTCGGCTTCGTCGGCGGGCTGGTGTCAGGCTTCATCGGTTCGGGCGGTGCGTTCGTACTGACGCCCGCGATGATGTCGATGGGCGTGCCCGGCATCGTCGCGGTCGCATCGAACATCTGCCACAAGTTTCCGAAGGCGCTGGTCGGTGCCTGGAAACGCTACAAATTCGGTCATATCGATCTGAAGCTGGGTATCATCCTCGGCTTGTCTGCCGAGCTCGGCATGCTCTACGGCGCTGGCTTGCAGCAGCAGATCAAGACCGACTTTGGCGATGCAGGTTCGAATCTATACGTATCGGTGGCGTTCGTGATCGTACTCGCCATCGTTGGGAGTTGGGTTATTTTCGACGCTTGGACGCTGTATCGCCGCGGCGCTGCGACCGACCATGAGGAACCCACCGCGAGGCTGGCGCAGTGGGTACACAACATCGGCTGGCTGGGTCCGCGCTTTTACTCGCACGGTGCGAAGGCGCACATTCCTTGGCTCATCACGTTGCCGATCGGCTTTGCGACCGGGATGTTGGCGGCCACCATCGCGGTCGGCGGCTTCATCGGCGTACCGGCCATGCACTATGTGCTTGGACTGCCGTCGATGATGGCCACCGCGACCGAATTGGTGATCGCGTTCATCATGGGCCTTGGCGGCACCATCAAATATGGATGGGGCGGATTCGTCGACCTGCGGCTGGCGTTGGTCATTCTGGCCGGTTCACTGTTCGGCATCCAACTCGGCGCGATCGGCACTACCTACGTAAAACCGTTCATGGTCAAGGTGGTCATGGGTACGATCATGGGCTTGGTGCTGTTATCGCGCGGCTTCATCATTCCGGTGTACCTGTCCGAGCTTGGCTGGATCGCGCGCCTCGCCGAGGGCAGCGCAAAATTGCTCCGGCAGGTCAGCTTCTGGATCATGGTGGCGGCACTGGTGGGTGGCGCGGCCATCGTGCTGGGCGCGCTGATCAAGGGTATCCGCGCGCAGCGACGCGCAGCCTGAAACTTCGTGGCCGACACCACACGTCTGGTTCGCTGGTTTCCGTTTCTGGGTTGGTGGCCGCGGGTCACGGTCGATTCCTTAAAGCACGATGCTTTCGCGGCGGTCAGCGGGGCGTTGCTGGTGTTGCCGCAGGCGGTCGCCTTCGCCAGCATCGCTGGATTGCCGCCGCAATATGGGTTGTATGCCGCCATGATTCCGGCGGTGGTAGCGGCTTTTTGGGGTTCGAGCTGGCACCTGGTATCGGGCCCCACCACAGCAATCTCGATCGTGGTCTTCGCCTCGGTCAGTCCGTTGGCCGAATCGGGTAGCGCGCACTACATCGGCTTGGTGCTGACGCTGAGTTTGTTGGTCGGCCTGATTCAGTGGACGATGGGGCTGGCGCGGCTCGGCGGGCTGGTCAACTTCATCTCCCACACCGTCATCCTCGGCTTCACCGCCGGTGCCGCCTGCCTGATTGCGGCCAGCCAGATCAAGAACTTCTTCGGGCTGGCGGTTCCGCGTGGCCTGCATTTCCATGAAGTCGTGGTGTTCGCGATTCGACACCTCGGCGAAACCCACCTGTGGGTGACGCTGGTCGGCGTGGCGACGGTCGTCGCTGGACTGCTGGCCAGACACTACATTCCGCGATTACCCTACATGATCGTCGCCATGGTCGCGGGCAGCGTGCTGGCTGTCTGGCTCAACCACCAGCTCGGTGCCGAGCACAGCGGCATCGAAACGGTGGGGACGCTGGTAGCCTCGTTCCCGCCCTTATCGCTGCCCGACCTTTCCTTCGCAGCCGTTAAGGTGATGTTTTTTCCGGCCACGGTAATCGCCATGCTGGGCTTGACCGAGGCGGTCGCCATTTCGCGTTCGATCGCCAACAAGTCCGGACAGCGTATCGACAGCAATCAGGAGTTCATCGGCCAAGGATTGTCCAACATTGTCGGCTGCTTTTTCTCGGCCTACACTTCCAGCGGCTCGTTCAATCGCAGCGGAGCAAATTTCGCCGCAGGTGCCCGAACCCCATTAGCCGCCGCCCTGTCCGCCGTGTTTTTGTTGCTGATCGCAGCGCTCGCGGCACCGCTGGTGGCCTACCTGCCGGTCGCGGCGATGGCGGGTGTTCTATTCATCGTCGCCTGGGGGTTGCTGGATTTCCATGAGATCACCCGGATCATCCGGCACCATCCGCGCGAGCGCGTCGTCCTCGGCCTGACTTTCGTCGGCACCTTGGTGGATCTTGAGAAAGGGCTGTTTTTCGGCATTCTCGCATCGCTTTTTTTCTATCTATACCGGACCTCACAACCGTCGATCCAAGAGCGCGCGCCGCTCAAGTCGGCACTGGGCAACCCGCAGCGCAAATTCACCACCGCCTCCGCCGCTGACCCGGCGTGCCCGCAGTTGGCGATGTTACGGGTGCGAGGCTCGATTTTTTTCGGCGCCGTTGAGCATGTGCGCGCGCACCTTCAGCGCGTCGACCAGAGTGATCCGAACAAGAAGTGGCTGCTGCTGCTTTCCCAGAGCGTCAACTTTGTCGACCTGGCTGGCGCGGAAATGCTTGCACAGGAGGCGCGGCGGCGGCGTACCATGGGAGGCGGACTGATCCTGGTTGGCGCGCCGCCCGCCCTGCGAGAAATGCTGCTGCGCACGGGTCAAATCAACCTGGTGGATCGCGACCATACGTTTGCGCATAAGGGCGATGCCCTGCGTGCGCTCTACCCGCTGCTCGACAATGAGGTGTGCCGCCGTTGTTCGGTGCGCGTATTCGACGAATGCCAACGCGCCCTGCCCGATGGGACGTTGCGCAACTAACTATTCTATCCAAGACTACTTTTCGAGAAGCTCCCATCACTAGCCAGGATCCGCATCATGAGTGACGCACTGAACTACCTGCTTAAAGCCCGCCCAGACGCGCTGGGCCACTATTTCGCTTTCCTGAAGGATGCGGGCAAACA
>JAYTDE010000304.1:0-18919 GCA_043736195.1 Burkholderiales bacterium
AGGCTTGCGATACAGATAACGGGCACGCCATATAGCTGGTTGACCTCCTGCACCGCCGAAAGTCGCCCGACACCGCGTTCCATGCGGTCCAGCGCGATCACAACACCGGCGACGGCGGCCCTGGCTGCGCGTATCAGCTGTACCGATTCACGCACCGAGGTACCGGCCGAAATCACGTCGTCGATGATCAAGACCCGGCCTGCCAGCGGGCGCCCTACAATCACCCCGCCTTCGCCGTGATCCTTGGCTTCCTTGCGGTTATAGGCGAACGGCACATCGCGCCCGATGCGCGCCAACTCGATCGCCGTGGCTGACGCCAGCGGAATGCCCTTGTAGGCCGGTCCGAAAAGCATGTCGAAACCGGGATCGGCTGCAACGATGGTCTTGGCATAGAATTCCGCGAGCCGTCCGAGCGCCGCGCCATGATCGAACGAGCCGGCATTGAAGAAGTACGGCGACAGTCGCCCGGCCTTGGTCTTGAATTCGCCGAAGGTCAGCACCTTTGCTGCGATGCAAAAACGAATGAAATCCTGACGCAGATCAGCCATTTTCCGGGAACAAACGACGCATGCTGCGGATTATCTCACTCAACCTGAACGGGATTCGCTCGGCGGCCAAGAAGGGCTGCTTCGACTGGCTCCGCAAGCAAAAAGCCGACGCGCTATGCGTGCAGGAAATCAAGGCGCAGGAAGCCGACATGACCGCCGACCTTCTGATGCCGGGCGCACCGCGCAGTGCCCTGAACGGGCATTTCCATTATGCCCAGAAGAAAGGCTACAGCGGGGTCGGTTTGTACAGCCGGCTGGTACCGACGCGGGTGCAAACCGGCTTCGGATCGCGCGAATTCGATGCCGAAGGCCGTTACGTGCGCGCTGATTTCAATGGCTACTCGGTGGTCTCCCTGTACCAGCCTTCGGGCTCGTCCGGCGAGGATCGGCAAGCGGCCAAGTTCCGCTTTCTCGAAGAATTCCTGCCGCACCTGAAAAAACTCAAAAAGACCCGGCGCGAGGTGGTCATTTGCGGCGATTTCAATATCGCGCACCGCGAGATCGATCTCAAGAACTGGAAAAGCAACCAGAAGAACTCGGGCTTTCTGCCCGCGGAGCGTGCCTGGCTCTCCAAGGTTTTCGAAGAAGTCGGTTTCGTCGACGTGTATCGCAAACTGCATCCCGAAACCACCGGCGAGGCCTATACTTGGTGGAGCAACCGCGGTGCCGCATATGAGAAAAACGTCGGTTGGCGCCTTGATTACCAGATCGCGACGCCCCGCATCGCAGCCAAAGCCCGTGCCGCATCCATCTACAAGGACCAGCGTTTCAGCGACCATGCGCCACTGACCATCGATTACGAGTGGCCGTGAGCGGCCGGTTCTTGCAGTTGCAGGTCAGCTTCGAACATGGTCGGCTAAGTGCTGCAAGTAGTCTCGGAATCTGGTGTGCGTCAAATTGCGCAATCAGAAAAAACAATCAAGGGGAGTAAGCCATGGGCCTGCGACTGAAGTTCAATCTGGTGCTGTCGTTCGTGTTCCTGCTCGGACTGGGGGTCTCCGGTTACATCTCCTACGACCTGCTGCACAAGAACGCACGCGAGGAAGTGGTACGCAGTGCCGGCGTGATGATGGAAGCTGCATTGTCGATGCGCACCTACACGGTGGAAAAGGTGCGACCGGGGCTGCGGGTCTCGATCGACGAGTTTCTACCGCAGGGCGTACCCGCCTACGGTGCGACACAGATCATGAGCCTGTTGCACAAGAAGTATCCGGACTATTTCTACAAGGAAGCCGCGCTCAACCCGACCAATCCGAGCGACCGCGCGACCGAATGGGAAGCCGACATCATCAACGCCTTTCGCAACAATGAGGCCTTGCGCGAAACCAGCGGCACGCGCATGACGCCCAACGGCCCCTCGCTGTACCTGGCGCGCCCCTTGCAGATCAAGGACGCCGCTTGCCTGGTGTGTCACACCACGCCGGACATCGCTCCGGCAGCCATGGTCAAGGCCTACGGTCCCAGCAACGGCTACGGCTGGAAGTTGAACGAGATCATCGGCGCGCAGGTGGTGTCGGTGCCGATGACGCTGCCGGTCGCCAACGCCAACCGCGCCTTCAACACTTTCATGCTGTCGCTGACCGCGGTGTTTCTGGTGCTGTTCGCGATTCTCAACGTCATGCTGTCGGTAATGATCGTGCGCCCGATTCGCCACATGTCGGCAGCCGCCGACAAGATCAGCATGGGCGAGATGGATTCCGCGGCGCTGCCCGAATCCGGCAAGGACGAGGTGGCGTTGCTGGCGAGATCGTTCAACCGCATGCGCCGCAGCCTGGAAAAGGCGATCAAGCTGATCGATTCGAACTAATGGCGATAAGCGCTCCGACATATTGAAAATTGCATAATTCATGACAAAAACATGCCTCTGGAGAGGCTGTCATGTTTTTGGGAACGATCGACAAGCGAAATGAGCACCGATATCGCCCTGCCGGCGGGATTCGCCCTCAACGAATACCGCATCGAAACCACGCTTGGCGTCGGCGGCTTCGGACTCACCTACCTCGCCCTCGACAGCAACCTCGACATCAAGGTGGCCATCAAGGAATATCTGCCTGGTGATATCGCGGTCCGAAACGCCGACAATTCGGTCGAGGTAAAGTCGGATTCAGCCCAGGACATCTTCACCTGGGGGCGCACCCGTTTTCTCGACGAGTCGCGCACCCTGGCCTCGTTCCGGCATCCCAACATCGTGCGCGTGATGCGTTTTTTCGAGGCCAACCAGACCGCCTACATGGTGATGGAGTTCGTCGCCGGCAAACCCCTGAACGACTGGGTTTCCCTGCGCCGGCCGTTGCCGCAGGCCACCGCGATCGCACTGTTGCTGCCGCTGCTCGACGGGCTGGAAGTGGTGCATGCATCCGGCTTCCTGCATCGCGACATCAAGCCGGCCAATATCTTCATCCGCGACGACGGCAGCCCGGTGTTGATCGATTTCGGCTCGGCGCGCGCCGCCGGCGGCTCAAACGACCTGACGGCGATTGTCACCCCTGGCTATGCCCCGCTTGAGCAATACCACGCCCAGGGCAACCAGGGCCCGTGGAGTGACATCTATTCGATCGGCGCGGTGCTCTACTGGATGATCGTCGGCCAAAAACCGATCGATTCGGCGGCGCGCGCGCGCCACGATCCACTGGCGCCGGCGCGCCAGGCCGGCGACCGCAACCGCTACAGCCCCGCGTTTCTGGATGCGATCGACTGGGCGCTGGCGCCGGCCGAGGAAATGCGGCCACAGTCGGTGGCGCGTCTGCGCGACGCCATCAAGGGGCTCGATGCGGTGCACGCCTCCGAAGCGCCCACCATATTGGCCGGCGTGCCCCCTGACCCGGGCCACGGCCAGAGCCAGCCGACTTCGCTTTCGACGATGGTGTTTGATCGGGACATGCTCAAATCGATGGAAGCGGCGCTGGCACCGCACTTAGGCCCGATCGCCGGCGCCATCATCCGCGTCGCCGCCAGAAAGGCCTTCACCCTGCCCCAGCTTGCCGAACTGGTCGGAGACGAGATCGAGGACCAGGCCGCGCGCGCGGCCTTCGTCAAGAAATACGTCGACCGCGACAAATCCACACCGGTCGGCGATTCAGGCCGCAACCATCCAAGCAGCCAGCAACCCAGCCGACCCGCCAGCGCGGCACCCAGCCAGCCGATGTCGCAGCCGGCCAGTGCACAACTGCGGTTTGACGCCGCGGTGATCGCCCGTGTGGAGGCCGGGCTCGCACCCCACATAGGTGCGGTGGCCAGGGTGGTGGCACGGCGCGCGGCGGCGCGCGCACGCGACGAAGCCGAACTCTATCTGCTGGCCGCCGACGAGATAGAGGATGCCGAGGGCAAGAAAGCCTTTCTGCGCAAAGCCATCAGCGTCGCGCGCAAGTCCTGATGGCTGTACCGCTCGCACTGCACACCTCTTGGACCGCGTTTCCCGCCAGTGGCCTCGGGCCATTGGCAACACCGTTTTCCCTGAACACTGAAGAAGGAGTGTCTAAATGACAAAAGCCTATTGGGTCGCCACCTATCGCTCGATCGACAAACCCGATGGGATGGCCGCATATGCAAAACTGGCAGGGCCCGCGATCCAGGGCGCCGGTGGCCGTTTCATCGCGCGCGGCATGCCCTCGCACACCTATGAAGCGGGGCTGATGCAGCGCGTGGTGATCATCGAGTTCGACAGTATCGCGGCGGCCACCGCGGCGCATGACAGCCCGCAATATCAGGAAGCGCTGCGCGCGCTCGGCGATGCTGCCGTGCGCGACATCCGCATCGTCGAAAGTATTGCCTGAAGAGCACTTACGCCGGCGGGGCTATTCTCGAACCCGGAAGCGCCGTACCCAGCGGCGGTCGGACCAGTCTTTCAGGCGCCAGTTGAGCCAGGGCGGCGTGTTGCGCATGGATTCACCGTCAGGGGCGAACGCCTGCCGTGAGCCGAGGCTGATCATCGCCCACCCCTCGACCGGCGCTGTCCACGGCAGCGATGGCCGGCCGGCAAGCGCCTGGCGCAGATTGGCAGCCAGATGCGGACCTTGGGGCAGGGCGCCCACGCCCAGTCGCGGGCGTGAGTGTGCACTCGATGTGGTGCAATCGCCGGCGCCGTAGACCCGCTTGTGACTGACCGAGCACAGGCTGGCGTCGACCTGCATGAATCCATGCGCATCGCAGGCAAGACCGGTAGCCGCAAGCCAACGCGCGGGGTAGGCGCCGCTGGCCCACACCGTGATGTCGCTCGCCAGGCGCGCGCCGTTCGACAAGAGCAGCGCGTCGCGCTCGACCGCGATCACGGCAGCGCCGCGCAAAAGGCTGATGCCGCGCGCCGTGCACAAGGATTCGAGCGCCACGCCAATCCGTTCGGGAAGTGTTTCAACAAGGCGCGCGGCAGCGGTAACGATCGAGAAGCCAAAAGCGGCGAAGGCCGCTGAGGACAACTCGCGCTTCAGACGATGCTGCATGGCGAGCATCAGCTCCACGCTCGCCGGGTCGCCGCCGACCAGAGTCAGGCGCGCCAGCGCGCCGCTGCCAGCCAGCTCGCACACCCGTTCCCAGCCTTCGAGAAACACCTCGAATGGCTTGCCCAGCAAGGCGAACTGGCGCAGCCCCGGCACCTCGGGCGCGATTGACGTCGCCCCGATGTCGAGTGACACGAGATCGAATTCCAGCAGGCGTTCGCTTGCCGACATCGCCATGCGCCCATCGAGGTGCAGGTTGACGATGCGATCAGTGACGAGATCGATTCCCGCCTTTTTCGCCAGGGACGCCAGGTCGACTTGACATTGACTGCCGCTGTAATGGCCAGCCACCAGTCCGGGCAACATGCCGGCATAGGTCATCAGGCGCTGCGGGCTCACCATGGTGATGGCCGCGTTGGCGGCAGGATGTTCGCTGAACTGGCGCAGGACTTCGACATGGGCGTGGCCGGCGCCGATCAACAGCAGCTTCTTCACGAATCAGGTCGTCAGCGGTAGCGGCGCGCCAATGTCTCGGGCGACGCGCCAAAAAAGTAGGCCAGGCGCAGGCGCCACATGAGCACAATGGTCGACAGCACACCGCGCGTCTCCCAGCGCCGCGCCGAGGTCACAACCTTTAGTCGCAGGCACACTGGCCGCGCCAGGCGCTGCAGGCGCGCGCTGATCTCCACGTCCTCCATCAAGGCGATGGCCGGAAAGCCGCCGACGGTCTCGAAGGCTGCGCGCGTCATGAACAGGGCCTGGTCGCCGGTGGCAATCCCGGTCAGGCGCGAGCGCAGGTTCATCATCGCGCCCACCAGCGCCAGCGAAGCGCGTGGACTGTCAAGACGGACGTCGAAACGACCCCACGCGAGCGTGCGGCTGCGCGTCGCCGCTTCGATCGCATCCAGTGCCCCCGGCGGCAGACGCGTATCCGCATGCAGGAACAACAGCATGGCGGTGCGCGCCGCGAACGCGCCGGCATTCATCTGTATGGCACGCCCACGCGCCGCTTCGATCAACTGATCGCACAAAGGAGCGGCACGTGCAATGGTATCGTCGCTGCTGCCGCCGTCCACCACGATCAGCTCACAGCCGGCGCGGCGCAGCCCGGTCAGCGCCGCCAGGTTGGCTTCAATGCCGTCCGCTTCGTTCAGAACCGGAACAATGATGGACAGGCGCAGTGCGGGCAAGGCGGAGCTTTATCGAGCGTCGTTGATGGCCCAATCGTAATCGAGAAAGCGGATTCCAACCGAGCCGGCTGCGATCAGCTTGCGCTCTTCAGGGTTGTCCGACAGCAAATCAGCATAGCGCGCGAAGTACTGTTCGCGCGAAGCGATCGGCTGCGCGTTGGCGCCGATGCCCTTGTAAGCACTTTGCCAATCGACCTTGAACCAGTCGAAAATCTTCGATACCTCGAGCGCGCCCTGCGCCGCGTTGAAGCGGTTGCGCGAACGATCCGAAAGAAAGCGTCTGGCCTGCTCTTCCAGCTGCGCATCAAGGCGCTCGGCCACAAACGCCTCTTCACGCAGCATCGGGCAACCGATCGAGGCGCAGTTGACCGCATAGTGCACGCGCGCTTCGTCATACACGCCGGGCTTGCGCAGGGTGTTGTGTTCGATGTCATCGAGGAAAGCCTCGCGCCCGAAGAGTGTGAAAAATTTATCCTTCCACGGATTGCCGATGAGGTTGCCGAAGTCACGAATCGATTTGAGATTCGGATGCTTCTGCAGGACTTTCACCACCGTATAGGCGTTGTAGGCGTTGATCAGGAAAGCCATTTGCTGCGCCCGGCTCCAGGCCTTGAACTCCGACTCGGGCACCTTCGACAGGCTCTCGGTGTAGGCCTTCAACGCCGCCTCGTCGGCGCGCATGCCGGCGTAGCGCAGCTGGCCGGCCTTGCCGCCCTGCAGCAGCACCACATGCTTTTTGAGCAGCGTGTCCCAGGCCTTGTGGCTGTGGTCGAACTGCGCCTGTGCCAGAGCCCATGGGCCAAACATCAGCAGCAAGGCAAGCAGGCGGGCAACGATTTTCGAATTGAACATGGATCGAATTCCTTTACTGGTGATGTTCCGGCGCGTAGGCCGGCCGCCTGTCGCCGCTCATCGCCACCAGCCTGGACAACACCGCACCAAAACCACCGGCGCCACGACGCCATGCCTGAAACGCCTCAAGCACCGCATGCTGGCCCATCGTCACGGTGCTGCGCTTCCATACGCCGGCCGCATACTTGTTGGCTTCGGCCAGGGTCGGATAAATGTGGATGGTACCGAGGATCTTGTTCAAGCCCAGCCCGTGCTTCATCGCCGCCACGTATTCCGCGATCAGGTCGCCGGCGTGTTCGCCCACGATGGTGACGCCCAGAATGCGGTCGCTGCCCGGCGCGGTCAGCACCTTGACCATGCCGTGCGCCTCGCTGTCGGCGATGGCGCGGTCCAGGTCGTCGATGCCATACACAAAAGCCTTGTAGGCAATGCCCTTTTCCTTCGCTTCCATTTCATTCAAGCCCACGCGCGCCACTTCGGGTTCGGTGAAGGTGGCCCACGGTATCACCGAGTAGTCAGTCTTGTATTTGCGAAACGTACCGAACAGCGCGTTGACCGCGGCATACCAGGCCTGATGCGCCGCGGTATGGGTGAACTGATAAGGGCCGGCCACGTCGCCGCAGGCGTAGATGTTCGGGTACAGCGTTTCCAGGTATTCGTTGGTTTCGACCGTGCGCGTCCTGGTGGTCGGGATGCCCAGCTCTTCCAGGCCGTAGCCGCTGACGTTAGGTGTGCGACCGAGGGCGCACAGCACCTCGTCGAACGCGATCTTCACATCCTGCCCGGCATGCTCGGCGATCAGGATCTTCTCGCCATTCTCGACGCGAAACTCGCGCGCCTTGTGATTGACCAGCACATTCACGCCCTCGGCGCGAAGCTGCTTCATCACCATCTCGGAGACTTCCGGGTCTTCACGCAACATGATGCGCGGCGCCATCTCCACTTGTGTGACCTGGGCGCCGAAACGTGCGAAGCACTGCGTCAGTTCAGAGCCGATCGGCCCGCCGCCAAGCACCAGCATGCGCTTGGGCAGGGTACGAATGTTCCACACCGTATCCGAGGTCAGCGGGTTCATTTCCTTGAGCCCCGGAATCGGCGGCACCAGCGGACGCGCGCCGGCGGCGATCACGATGCTGCGCGTGGTCAGGGTCTCAATGCTGCCATCGGCTTTATTGATCTCGACCGTCCACGGCGAAGTGATTTTCGCCTCAGCCTCGATCACCTCGACCCCGAGACTGGTATAGCGCTGGACCGAGTCATGCGGCTCGATGGTGTTGATCACCGACTGGACGCGTTCCATCACGGCGGCGAAGTCGAAGCGCGCATCGGCGGCGTCGATGCCGAATTCGCGCGAGCGCTTCACGTGCGACAGGAACTTGGCCGAGCGGATCAGCGCCTTCGAGGGCACGCAACCGAAATTGAGGCAATCGCCACCCATCTTGTGCTTTTCAACCAGGGTCACTTTCGCCTTCACCGCCGCCGCGATGTAAGCGGTGACCAGGCCACCGGAACCGGCGCCGATCACCACCACGTTGCGCTCAAAGCTTGCTGGTTTCAGGTGAATCCACTTCGCATAGACTCGGCGCGCCTTGAACATGTCGACGACCTTCTTGGCAATCAGGGGAAAGATGCCCAGCAGCACGAACGCGCCCAACAGGCCGGGCGACAGTATGCCCTTCAGGGAACTGATCTGCGCCAACTGGGTACCGGCATTGACGAACACCACGGTGCCGGCAAACATGCCGAGCTGGCTCACCAGATAAAAGGTCAGGGTCTTGATCGGCGTCAGCCCCATCAGGAGGTTGATTGCGAAAAACGGAATCGCCGGAATCAGGCGCAGCGTGAAGAGATAAAGACCGCCTTCGCGCGCCACGCCGGCGTTGATCGCCGCAAGCCGGGCACCGAACTTCGCCTGCACCCAGTCGCGCAGCAGGAAGCGACTTGCCAGAAAAGCCAGCGTCGCACCGATCGATGAGGCGAACGAGACAATCACGGTGCCGGCAAGCAGGCCAAAGATCGCGCCGCCCAGGAGCGTCATCAGGGCTGCGCCAGGCAGCGAGAGTGCAGTGACCGCCACATAAGCTGCGAAAAACGCGGCAATAGTTTGCGCCGGATGGGCTTGATAAATGCCGACGATTGCGACCTGCTGCGCCTTGATCGCCTCAAAAGTCAGGTAGCGCTGACCACCGAGAGCAAAAAACGCCCCGATGACGATCACGATGACAAAAACAACAGCCAGCTTGCCTGCTTTCATGCTTTGCTCCGATGGGTCGCGAGCCGCGGGCCCGGAATCTTCTTGCATTGGTCGTGCGATGGCGAGTCTTCTTACAGATGCCTTGAGTCAATACGTACCGACCGCAATGCCGGTTGCACCACAGTTTATGCCCGTACGCATCGCCTGCCGCGGTGAAAAGGCGGGCCCGTTGGCAATGCGCGCGCGGTACGAGATCGCAGCCGGGGAATCGGCTGGCCATAGTCGGTCGAAGTAGGCCAGCCAGGCGCACTCGTCGAAGCGCAGGGGCAGGGCGTCGATATGCACCCCTTCAACCACGGTGCCATAAAGAGCAGCGGCAGCAGGTGGCGCCGGCCGCGACGAAATGCGCGTCACCACACCAAAGCGGGTGGCAGCGAAGTTCGACATGCCGGCCGCGCCGTTGTTGATCAACGCGCATGGTCCGGCCGCGGTGTCAAACACCTGCGCCACCGGCAGGCAGGTGTGGGAAGAAGCGAACACCCGCACGCGCGCGCGTTCGAACATCCGCACGACTTGCGCCGCGTTGATCGCCTCTTCGCCAAAGCTCCAGCCAGCGAGGCTCTCGGCATCGCCATGGACTATGCCCACCCGCACGCCGGCGACCCGGGCGACCAGGGTCATCGGCAGCGCCACCAACCGCGCAGCCAGTGCCGGGTGGCGGCGCGCGGTGCCTGCCAGTACACCCATGATCGCGTTGGAGCGCGCCACATCGGCATCGGCTACGTAATCCGGATAGCCGCATCCGCAACCGGCCGCGCCGTCCGCGGCCAGGAGTTCGGTCTCGACGTTGCCGCGAATGGCGTGATGCGCCAGCACTGTGCGATTGATGCGCTCGAAGTTTGCGTCATCGACGTTGAACCAGTTGAAGTCACCGTTGAAGACCAATCGAGTGGCGGGCTCGGCTGCGACCATGCGCAGCAAGGCATCCAGCGCGAACGGATTGCCATACAGGCCGCCTGCCACATACAGGGTCTCGGCTTCAAGTTCGGCCGGGTGCGCCAGCGATTGCGCACCATAGCGGTAGAACAAGGGGCAGGAGCGGCCCGGGCTGAGCGACTGCGTTGGCATCACCGCACTCATGGCCTTGCCTGGTCATGCGCCAAGCCTTCACCCGCGTCCCGCTCCAATACTGCCGGACCGTGCGCCGCCGGCTGAGGTTCGGCGGCGCTTTCGCGCGCCAGCCAGGCCAGCGCACCCATCCCGGCCGCGCGGCCGGTGGCCAGGCACGCGGTCAACAGGTAGCCGCCAGTCGGCGCTTCCCAATCCAGCATTTCGCCGGCACAAAACACTCCGGCCAAGCTCTGCAGCATCAGATGTTGGTCAAGCGCCGCAAAGCTGACACCGCCGGCGCTGGAAATCGCCTCGTCCAGCGGGCGCGGCGCAATCAGGGTCAACGGCAAGGCCTTGATCGCCGCCGCCAGCCGCAGCGGTTCGGCAAAGCCCTCGCGCGGCAGCGCCTCGCGCAGCAGGCCGGCCTTGACCCCGCTTACGCCAAGCCGGCTCTTGAGATGGCTGGCCTGCGAGCGCGAGCCGCGTGGATGCTGCAATTCGCGCAACACGCGATCGGGCTCGTGCTGCGGCAGCAGGTCAAGTTCGATGCGGGCAGACCCGGTCGCGGCGATTTGCTCGCGCAGGCGTGCCGAGGCGGCATAGATCAAGCCGCCCTCGATGCCGGTGTCGGTGATCATGCATTCACCGTCACGGCGAAACGGCTCGGCAGCGTCACCGTCAAACATGAGGCGGACCGATTTGAGCGGATGACCGGCGAAGCGGCTTCTGAAATGCTCGCTCCAGGCGATGTCGAAACCGCAGTTCGAAGGCTTGAGCGGCGCCACCGTCACGTTTTGGTCGCGCAGCCAGGGCACCCACGCGCCATCGGATCCGAGCCGCGCCCAACTGCCGCCGCCAAGCGCCAGAATCACCACCGCGGGCTTGAGTTCGATGGCGCCGGCGGGCGTTGCAAAAGTCAAGCCCCTATCGCTATTCCAGCCGGTCCAGCGATGGCGCATGTGGAAATTGACGCCCGCTTCACGCAGACGCCTTTGCCAGGCGCGCAACAGTGGCGCGGCCTTCTTCTCGATCGGAAACACCCGTGATGAAGTGCCGACGAAGGTCTCGATGCCCAACCCTGTCGCCCAGCCACGCACTTGGTCGGCACCATACTGCGCAATACTTGCCAGCAATTGCGGATTGCCTGCGCCGTATCGCTTGAGGAACTGCGCGGCCGGTTCGGCATGCGTCAGATTGAGCCCGCCCTTGCCGGCCAACAGGAACTTGCGCCCGATCGAGGGCATCGCGTCATAGAGATCGACCCGTACGCCGCCGCGGGAGAGCACCTCGGCGGCCATCAAGCCAGCCGGTCCGCCGCCGATGATGGCTACCTGCGCAGCCTTTGGCGAAACCACGCCCGGGGGTGCCGAATCGAGGGCCTTACGCGAGCGCGTCAGACCAGCGCGCCGCCGCACGAACTGCCTTGGCCCGCGGTACAGCCGTAGCAGTGTTCGCGCACCACGATAGCGTTGCCGTCGAGATCGACTGTGAGGGCATCGCGCAAGTGGCTACGCGGCCGACCCGCGACCTTGAGCGGCAGGCCCAGCATCTGGTTGAAATCGCAGTCGTAGAGATAGCCCTGGTAATCCACCGACACCAGCGAGCGGCACATCACGTCTTCCAGATTCTGCTCACGGTGCGCGGAACGCAACAGTTCCATGTATTCGTTGAACATGCCCTTGCTGATCAGCATCGAGCCGAAGCGCTGGATCGGCATGTTGGCCAGCGTATAGAGCTGGTTGAAGCGGATGCCGAAGGTCTCGCCCAGAATCCGCTTGTAGTCGGCTTCGAGCGCCTCCTGCGCCGGCGGCAGGTTGGGCCCCTGCGGGTTGTACACCAGGTTGAGCACCAATCCCGTGCCCGGTTCGGCATAGCCCAGGGCGTTGAGCGCGAGAATGCCGGCGATCGAGCGTTCATACACCCCTTTTCCGCGCTGGCGATCCACCAGTTCCTCGGTGTAGCAGGGCAGCGATGCGACCACTTCGACCTGATGCGCGGCGAGAAACCGCGCCAGATCGTCCTGCCCGGGTTCGGACAGGATGGTCAGGTTGCAGCGATCGATGACCTTGACGCCTAATGCGCGTGCCGCGACCACCAGATAGCGAAAATCGGCGTTGAGTTCAGGCGCGCCACCGGTCAGGTCGAGCGTGCCGACCTGGTGCGCAGCAAGGTAGGCGAGCACCTGGTCGATGGTCGCCCGATCCATCATTTCGGTGCGCGTAGGCCCGGCGTTCACATGGCAATGCAGGCACGATTGATTGCACTTGTAGCCTAGATTGACCTGCAGGGTATCGACGCGCCGCCGCGCGATACGGGGAAAGGTGGTCGCTTCGAGGCGCTCGAGCGTGGCGTGCATTGGTGAAATCTCCAGGTGCCGGCCTCAAAACCGGCGAGAAAGCGAATTATGCGGGAAACCGGTTAGTCGCCGGAGCCGCCATTTTCTTACGCGCGCACGGCCGACCTGGATGCGCGCTCTCCAAACCCCAATTTCACGATACGCAAAACCCATGCCGCGATCAGCGCCCCCGCCCGGCCACCAGCGATACCGCACCCAGCACGACTGCGAACCCGGCCAATTGCAGCCAGGCGATGGTTTCCCCCAGAAACAACCAGCCCCACAAGAGGCTGAAGCAGGGAATCAGGTAAGTGACCGACATCGACACAGTGGGGCTGGTGCGCTTCATCAAACGGTAATAAATCAGATTTGCCGACGCCGTGCATATGAGCGACAGGGCCAGCAGGGCCCACAGCACCTTCCCCGGTACCGGCCAGGCCGCGACCAGTGGCGCCACGCCAAGCGGGGTGGCCATCAAGCCGGCGATCAGGCTTTGCACGATGGCCAGCTCGAACGATGGCCGATGTGCCAGGTGGCGCGCGGCATAAACAGTGCCATAGGCGCCGCAGAACGCCGCCAGCAACGCCCCGCCATAGGCCAGCGCGATGCGCGGGGTGAAATCCACCGGCGTGAAACCGACCACCAACGCCACCCCCGCCACCCCGAGCGCCAGGCCGAAGCTGCGACGCGCGCTCAGGCGTTCGTTAAGCATCCACGCCGACAACAGCGCCACGAACATCGCCATGGTGGTATTGATGATCGCAAGCGTCGGGGAATTGAGCGTAAGGGCGGCAGTGGCGATCAGGTACTGCGCCGCGAACGAGGTCAAAAACGCCAACACCAGATAGCGCGGCCACAGGCGCCACTCGCCCCAGGCCACGCCGTAAATCCGCGCCAAAATCATCAGCGCAATGCCGGCGCCCAGCATGCGCGGCGCCACCATGCCCCAGGGACCGACCACCGGCACGATGATGCGGATAAACAGGTAGGAGCTGCCCCAGATCGCGCCCAGCAGGACGAGGGCGCCCAGGTCGGCACGTTTTAGCATCGGAAAGGCTGGTTGAAACCGGCGCGGAATTCGCCAATGGTCCAATGTGCTGTGCGCCTAAGCAATATCTGACGTACATCCGGCAGCTGACGCAGCCACTCATTCACCAGGAGGGCGATCGAAGAAGAAACACTCGGGCAGGAAAGCTGGAGCGAGGTAGTCCATGTCCCCTGCTGTCACACCACAAGCGAAGAAGCTCTCGCGCCACTGACGCGTCACCGCGACGATCTGATCAATTTCCGCAGCAGCAGCTTCGGCCGAGAGCCCGAAGCGGCCAGCCTGCGACAAAAGGTTGTAGAGACTGGCCGTGCGACCGTAGTTGCCCACGGTCAGCGCCAGGTCGCGTCGCTCCAAGCTAACCACAGGGGAGGGCACCAGGTCATAGGCGGGCGCCAGGCGCCATCCCCTGGGGCGGCGCAGCAGCGCGTGATTGCGCGGGTGATCGTCGTTGTTGGTCACTGCGGCATTGAAGACCATGCGCCGGAACAGTTCAGCGCAATCAGCTTCGGGCTTGTCCGACCAGCGACGCAGGTTGTCGGCCAGCAGCGGATAGGACCAGCGTTCACCGTTGAGATAACCGTCGTCACAGTCGAGCACCGTCAACCCGCTGACCAGCCCAAAGCGCAGATAGCCACGGTCGGTGTGTTCACGATCGAAGCGCCGCAGCATCAGCACATCGTTGTCGCCGACCGCCTGCAAGCGTGCCTGCGTGACGTTCAGGGCGCAGCGGCGTGCGAGGTCGAGGGTGGCGTACTCGATGCGCTGCAGGTTGCAGCGATCGCCCTTGACGGGAAACTTGCCCAGCCATAGACACTGCGCGTCCTCAATGGTGGCCTTGGGACGAGCCCCGCCCATGCTGGTGCCGGGATCGAGTTGTTCCAGCAGATGCGCGGGCAGCGGCTTGCCGTCCTCGACGGCCTGCGCGGCGGCAATCAAATCAGTGAGCTGGTGGGTGCGGTTGTAATGGCGCTTGGGGGCGGGTGGTTCCGCCTTGAGGCCGAAGCTCAAATAGCCGGCACCATCCTGCGGACCATGCAGCATATAGTCGATTTCGTGCAGATCAGCGGCGGCGCGTCCCTGCTTGTGCTCGATCACCCGCCGCCCCCAGGCGTCCGGGCTGGCATCGCGCAGCGCGCCGGGGATGCCCTTGAGCTGGGTGAACTCATGGACAGTTTTATCCAGCGGCAGGCGGTAGGGGTCGAGCGCCACCGCTTGGGCACGCTGGAGATAGCGGTCGCCATAGCGAAAGCGGCCGATCTGCGTGCCGTCGGGCAGTGTCTGTACTTTCAGCAGCGCCGCCGGCACCGTGTCCAAGGTTCCGGGGAGCTGGATGGTGACGTAGGCTTCGCGTTCAGAAGTCATAGTCGTTGCCGGTCTTGCGCGGCCGACCTGCACGGGTGGGACGACGCGAGGCTTCGAGCGCCTTGCCATGAATATCAGTGTCCGGATCGGCCACCGCGTCCAGAGATTTTTCCAGACCGAGCGCCCACAGCACGGTGAAGCAGATGCCAATGGCCGCGCCGGGCTTGCCCAGTTCCAGGGCTGTCAGGGTGTTGCGGTTGACCCCTGCCTTGCTTGCGAGGTTCGCAACTGACCAGCCGCGACGAATGCGCGCAACACGGATGCGCTGACCTAGCTGGACCACCCGCTCGGAGACGTGCTGTGGAACGGCGAAGTTGCTCATGATGTTGGTCGTATCTGAACTAAACGCTTAGCATAATAGGCAAGTTATTGTGATATCGCAAGGCTGACCAAACTTAATTGATCGAAATAACAGGCATAAACTATATAAATGACTATTTAAATATGCAATTCAAGGCTCACGCCATTGATGCTGACGATCGCTCGGCTTTCGCACTGCCGCGGCAGTGACATCGAGGACATCAAAGCCGACGGCGAGCGCAACCGCCGGCTCGCTCATGCAGCGCGAAATGCAAGAAATTTTCTTACGATGTGTCTATCGATCAAAGGTGCGCAATATGAGTTCCGCAACGCTGTCGTCCAAGTTCCAAATCTCGATTTCCAAGGAGATCCGCGACGAAATGGGCTTCAAGGCCGGCCAGAAGTTCGCGTTCCTGCGTACCGGGCGCAGCCTGAAGCTGGTACCGCAACCCAAAATAGAGGAACTGTTCGGCTTGGGCGCGGGAGCCAATACCGGCGACTATCGCGATCGCGGGGAACGCAACGGCCGCCTTCCCAATCTCGCCCGTGCAGAAGCCACGGGGCACCTGATCGGTGGCGCTTGCAGACACCTGCGTGTGGATCGAATGGATCGCCGGCACAAGCTTGGGCAAGCGTTTTGCCAGTGTGCTGGGTGACAGCGACAACCTGCTTCTTCCTACGCTGGTGCAACTTGAACTGTATAAATAGTGTTTGCGCGAGTTGACTGAAGATCAGGCGGAGGCCGTGATCGCCGGCACCCGGCTTGCCCGAATCCTGCCCTTGACCGAAGCGATCGCGCTCAATGCCGCCGAACTCACGCGCAGCCATCGCCTGTCGACAGCGGACGCCATCATTTATGCCTCGGCACGCATGCATGAAGCGCCGTTGGTGACGCTTGACAGGCGCTTCGATGGGATGCACGGCGCGGACAACTTTGCAAAACCGGCCTAACAGGGCGGGCAAGTAGGCCGATAACCCTGCCAAGGAAGGACATTCAAGGTCCATACGCGCCGACTACCTGCAATTGCTGCGGGCTTTGCTACTGGCCGCCCCACGCGGTGCTGGCTCGCCGCTTGAATTCCATCGTGGGTTGCCGAAGCAAGCCTATGGCCAAACCGGCAACCCGCCCAGGCCGGCAGTTTCAGGCTGACCGACCATGAGATTCGCGTTTTGCAGCGCTTGCGCCTCGGCGCCTGGACCGTCCTGAGACGCGGATCGAAACTTTGTTGCCGTGCCGCAGGGTTGCCACCATCGGAACTTCGCCAGAGAGGGGGGCATCGTCCAGGCTTTGCGGCGTCCGGTGCCGACCCCGGAAGCTATCTGACAAGTCACCACGGAAGTCACCACGGAAGTTACCCGGGAAGTTACCCCGGAAGTTACCGGATAAGTACGGCCGGAACCCCGCCTCGCACGAACACCAAATGAACCGGGTTCGGCAATGAAATATGTCATTCGACCCATGAACGGGTGTGATCCGTCAAGAAAAGCACGCAATCGATTTGGCGCTTGAGGCTCGCCTAGCGAGCCCGTAGTATGTGACTCTTTCCGAAATGCTCGCCAACCCTGTGAACCAGACCGAATGCGCTACAAGATCGAGCAAATGCATTCGGAGAGCCAGATGGTACCGATCGAAACCTCGCTTGAGCGGCTGGAAATCTCCCGTGCCACCTTCAAGCGCGACCTCGATTACCTGCGCGACCGCCTGCACGCCCCCATCGTCTGGGACCGGGGGCTCGGCGGATACCGGTTTTACCGCACGACTGGGAAGGGCCCCCGCGCAGGCCCGAAACACGGATCGCCTGGGTTGTGGGATTTTTCGCGGCAAGGCGACGAAAGTGGCGAAGCTCAAGTGCACGCCGGCGCGAGCGCGCTGGCTGGCGAACTAGGTGTGGCAAGCCCAGCAGGAGGGCGCCTTCGAGAAGGACGGAAGCTACCTGCTGGAGGTGCCGTATCACGACGACCGGGAACTGGTGATGGATGTTCTGCGGCATGGCGCCGAGGTCGAGGTTCTCGCGCCGGCTGACCTGCGAAAGGCGGTCCGGAATGAAACGATGCCGACTCTCCAACAATATCAATCCAATCCCCGCCAATGCGGTTGATCGACAAGGCTGCCGATGAAACTCGAAGACCTCCAACCCAACGCCGCCGTGCGCGGCATCTTGCCAGACGCCCAGGTCACGGTCGTCAATGTGCAGTGGTACGGCTCGGAAGCGCTTGAGCTGACCTACAAGACGCCGGCCGGCAAGGTCGCCAATGAGTTGCTGTACCGCCACGATGAGCCGCGCCTCGAAATCGCCGAACACGGACGGCCGTGGAGTTTTGACGGCGACGGCGCGCTCTTCCGCCTCGTTTCGGAGGCACAGCGCATCCGCCTGGCGCATCTGTTTGACCCGGTTCTGGCGGTGCACACTTCAGTCGTTGATCCACTGCCGCACCAGATCACCGCGGTCTATGAGTCCATGCTGCCGCGCCAGCCGCTGCGCTTCCTGCTGGCGGACGATCCTGGCGCCGGCAAGACCATCATGGCCGGCCTGCTCATCAAAGAGCTGATCGCCCGCGGTGACCTGCAGCGCTGCCTGATCGTCTGCCCCGGCAGCCTCGCCGAACAGTGGCAGGACGAGCTTTACCGCCGCTTTCACCTGCCCTTCGAGATTCTGACCAACGACAAGGTGGATGCCGCGCGCACCGGCAACTGGTTCCTCGAAACCAACCTGGTCATCGCCCGCCTCGACAAGCTCGCGCGCAACGAAGACGTGCAACTGAAACTTCAGGCGCCCGATTGCCGCTGGGACCTGGTGGTGTGCGACGAAGCGCACAAGATGTCGGCCACCGTGTTTGGTGGCGAAACCAAGTACACCAAGCGATACCGGCTCGGCCAACTGCTCTCCACTCTCACCCGGCATTTCCTGCTCATGTCGGCGACGCCGCACAACGGCAAGGAAGCCGACTTTCAGTTGTTCATGGCGCTTCTTGACGGCGACCGCTTCGAGGGACGCTACCGCGATGGCGTGCATACGGCCGACGTTTCCGACCTGATGCGCCGCATGGTCAAGGAAAAGCTGCTCAAGTTCGACGGCACGCCGCTGTTCCCTGAGCGCATCGCGCACACCGTGCCCTACAAGCTGTCGGACGCGGAAACGCATCTCTACAGCGTCGTCACCGACTACGTACGCGACGAATTCAACCGCGCCGAAGCGCTTGCGAATGACAAACGTGCGGGCACCGTTGGCTTTGCGCTGACCATCCTGCAACGACGTCTGGCGTCCTCGCCCGAAGCCATCTATCAATCGCTGCGCCGCCGTCGCGAGCGTCTCGAAAGCCGATTGCGCGAGCTGGAAGTGCTTCAGCGTGGCGGGCAGGCGGCACCCATCCTTGCCGCGTCACTGCCGGCACTTGACGATGAAGACGTAGAGGACCTTGACGAGGCGCCAGACGTTGAAGTCGAGGCCGCCGAGGCGGAGATTCTCGATCAGGCCACCGCCGCCCGCTCGATCGCGGAACTTCGCATAGAGATCGAAACCCTGAAAGGGCTGGAAGGGCATGCGCT
>JAYTDE010000305.1:0-9594 GCA_043736195.1 Burkholderiales bacterium
TCGCGCATTGGCGCGCGGCGGGTCTCTACGCGCCAGTGTCCCGTGCTGTTCGAAGCGCCGGTCGCGGTGGGCCTGGTGGGCTCTCTGGTATCGGCGGCCAGCGGCGGCAGCCTTTACCGCAAGACCTCGTTTCTGGTCGATGCCCTGGGCAAGAAGATTTTCGCGTCGCAGGTGCGTATCAGCGAGGACCCGTCTTTGCCCAAAGGTTTTGCAAGCGGGCCGTTTGACGATGACGGCGTTGCCACCCTTGCCCGCGATGTGGTGAGCAAAGGCATTCTGCGCGGCTACTTTCTTTCCACCTATTCCGCGCGCAAGCTCGGTATGCAGTCGACCGGCAACGCCGGCGGCTGCCACAACATGTTGCTCCATCCCACGGTGGATGATGATTTTGGTGCCATGTTGAAACGGCTCGGCACGGGTCTATTGGTCACCGACCTGATGGGGCAGGGCGTCAACTATGTCACCGGCGACTATTCGCGGGGCGCCTCCGGTTACTGGGTCGAGAATGGCGCGATCGCTTACCCGGTCGAGGAAATCACCATTGCCGGCAACCTCAAGGACATGTTCAAGGGGATTGTTGCGGCCGGATCGGATTTGATCACGCGCGGCAGCATGCGCGCCGGTTCGGTGTTGATCGATCGCATGACCGTCGCCGGGGCTTGATTGAGGCAGCGTACATGATAGATCCACATGCTGCAGGCGGGGCGTGTTTGAAAAAACATCATTACGGATACGGGTTTACCCAGTCTGTCGCAGTGCCTGACGTTCGTTTATGGTCCGCGCCTTCGATTTACCTGAAACCGGCAGCATTGCGGTCGTGCATGTCGGGGTCAGGCCAAGGCTTCGAAACCAGTAGAATCCGCATCTGCCGTTTCATCAGGATGCGGCGAGGGCAGCACAATCAAACAACGGGGACGCGCACCGGCTTATGAAATTCCTGCTCAAGTTTTCCGCAGCGGTCGACTGGATGAATGCCAAGCTCGCCCTCACTGCCAACGCCTGCGTGCTGCTGGCGTGCCTGGTCAGCGCGGCCAACGCGATGATCCGTTACGCGTTTGACATCAGCTCCAATGCCTGGCTCGAACTGCAGTGGTACATGTTCGCTGTGGTCGTGATGTTCGGCACCTCTTACACGTTGCAGCGCAATGAGCATGTGCGGGTCGACGTGATCTACATGAATCTGTCGGAGCGCAAACAGCAGTGGGTCGACATTATCGGCACCGCGGTGTTCCTGCTGCCGGCTTGCGCTGTGATCGGCTGGTTCTCCTTGCCGTTTTTCATGCAGTCGTGGAACACCAACGAAGTTTCATCGAACGCCGGCGGCCTGATCCGCTGGCCGGTCAAGTTGATCGTGCCGCTCGGTTTCGCATTGCTGTTCCTGCAGGGCCTTTCGGAAATCATCAAGCGCATAGCCGCGCTCGAAGGCGAGAAAGTCGACCTGGTCAAGTACGAAAGGCCGGACCAATGATTCCAGTCGAGTACATGCCGCCCCTGATGTTCGCGGGGTTGGTGGTCTTCATGTTGTTCGGCTATGCGGTGGCGTTTTCACTGGCTGCGGTTGGTTTGTTTTTCGGCTTCTTCGCCATTGAGTGGGGCTACTTCGGCGCCAACTTTCTGCAGGCGATTCCCGGCCGCATCTTCGGCAGCATCCTGTCCAACGACCTGTTGCTGGCGATCCCGTTCTTCACTTTCATGGGCACCATCCTTGAGCGCTGCGGCCTGGCCGAGGACATGCTCGAATCGATGGGGCAGCTGTTCGGCACGGTTCGCGGCGGTCTGGGCTATTCGGTGATCATTGTCGGCTTCATCCTGGGCGCGGTGACCGGCACGGTTGCCGCCCAGGTGATCGCGATGACCCTGATCTCGTTGCCGATCATGATGCGCTACAAGTACAACATGCGCTATGCCACCGGCGTGCTGGCGGCTTCGGGCACCATCACGCAATTGGTACCGCCTTCGCTGGTGCTGGTGGTGCTGGCCGACCAACTGGGCAAATCGGTCGGCGACATGTACCTGGGCGCCTGGGGCCCTTCCTTGCTGCAGGTCGGCCTGTTCGCGCTGTATACCTTTGGGCTTTCGATCGTCAAGCCGCATTACCTGCCGGCGATTCCGCAGGAAGACCTGACCATGCGTGGCTGGGTGCTTTGGAAGAAGTGCCTCGCCGGGATCGTACCTTCAGCAGTACTTATTTTCCTGGTGTTGGGCACCATGATGTTCGGTATCGCGACACCGACCGAAGCCGGAGCGATGGGCGCGATTGGCGCAATCGTGCTGGCCGTGGTGCGAGACAAGAATCTGGGCACGGCCGGTATGCGGGTGTTTCAGATCGGCGTGGTTGCCACCATCGCGGGTATCGTCGCTTACAAGATCCAGCCCAAATCGTTGTCGTTCCAGGTGTCTTTCGGCATTCTGTATGTGGCGGTTGCCTACCTGTGCATTCGTGCCGCCTTGATTCCCGCATTGCGCAATCTGCTGCGCCAGGCCTATCAGGCCACCGCGCGCCTGACGGCGATGGTGGCGTTCATCCTGATCGGGTCGACCTGCTTCTCGATCGTGTTCCAGGGTGTCGACGGCAATACCTGGGTCGAGCATTGGCTGACCTCGCTGCCGGGCGGCGCATGGGGCTTTCTTTTGATTGTCAACTTGTTCGTGTTTTTTCTGGCTTTTTTCCTCGACTTCTTCGAAATCGCATTCATCATCGTTCCGATGCTGGCGCCGGTGGCGCAAAAAGTGCTCGCGCCTATCGTTGGCGAAAGCGCGGCGCTGATCTGGTTTGGCGTGATCTTGTGCGTCAACATGCAGACTTCGTTCATGCATCCACCGTTTGGTTTCGCACTGTTTTATCTGCGCGGTGTGGCGCCCAAGGAGGTCAAGAGTTCGGACATCTACTGGGGTGCGGTGCCATGGGTGATCCTGCAACTGGTGATGGTGGCGCTGGTGGTGGCGATGCCCAAACTGGTGACCGTCTTTCTGGACAAGGATCTCAACATCGATTTGGACAAGGTGAAGATAGAACGTCCTGTTGAACCCGGTTCCGGCGATCCTGCAAAGGATCAGGAGGAAGCACAGAAGGATCAGGACAAGGCCGCCAGCGACATCCAGAAGGCCTTGGGCGGGACCGACGAGAGCAAGGATGCGACGCCGCCTGCCAAGAGCGATGAAGACCGTGCGCTAGGCGACATCGAGAAGGCTCTCAAGGCAGACAGCGAGAAGAAGTAGGGACGCGCGCCTGCATGGGCAGTTGCCCGTAAAGCGCGCAACAACGAAAAAAAGCCCGCCTGACCGCGGGCTTTTTCATGGCCGCTGTTCCGACCGATCACCGTGGCTGCGTCGGTGCGGAGGCGGTCTTTCCCGCGCGCCGCATGCCGTAGCTCGCATTACCATCCGCGCAAGACCAAAAAAAAGCCCCGTTTCGCGGGGCTTTTTTGAACACTTGACTCTAAGCAACGCTTAAGTCTTCTTGGCGGCGCCTTTCGGTGCAGCTGTCCCGGACGAACCTAAGGAACCCATGAAGCGGTCGAACGAACCTTCGGCCACATTGAACCAAAGCGCCTGGTCTTCACGGTACTTGGCCCAAGGCTCGTACATTTTCTTGAACTCGGGAAACTTGCCGGCCCACTCCTCATACTGCTCGTTGGAGGCCTTGTAGGCCGCCTGCATCACGTCGCGTGGGAACACGCGCAACTGCGCGCCACCGGCCACCAGCTTGCGCAGCGCCAGCGGATTCAGGTGGTCGTACTTGGCCATGGTCATCACGTTGGCTTCATGGCAGGCGGTGGTGAAGGCGTATTGGTAATCCTTCGGCAGGCTGGCCCACGCCTTGTCGTTGACGATGAAGTGGCCCATGGAATTGCACTCCCACCAGCCCGGGGCGTAGTAGTACTTGGCAACCTTGTTGAAGCCGAGCTTTTCGTCATCATGCGGACCCACCCATTCGGCGGCGTCGATGGTGCCTTTTTCCAGCGCCGGATAAATGTCACCACCGGCGATTTGCTGCGGCGTCGCGCCCATGCGCGCCAGGATCACGCCGCCCGGACCGCCGATGCGCATCTTGAGATTCTTGATGTCGGCCAGCGACTTGATTTCCTTGCGGTACCAGCCGCCCATCTGGCAGCCGGTGTTGTAGCCCGGGAAGGCGACGCAGTTGTAGTTTTTCAGAAACGCCGCGTACAGTTGCTCGCCACCGCCGTGATACCACCAGGCGTTCTGCTGGCGAGTAGTCAGGCCAAACGGCAGACAACTGGCGAAACCGAACGCGGGATCCTTGCCGAAGTAGTAGTAGAGAGCCGTTTGGCCAACTTCCACCGTGGCATTTTGCACCGCATCGAGCACCTGCAGGCCGGGTACGATTTCGCCGGCGGCGAAGGTGCGCAACTGGAACTTGTTGTTGGTCAGCTCCGCCACCCGTCGTGCGACTTGTTCATTGGCGCCAAACAGTGTGTCCAGGCTCTTTGGAAAGCTCGAGGTCATGCGCCATTTGAACTCCTGCCCTTGGGCGAATGCCGGCGCGGTGCCTGCCGCCAGTACGCCTGCGATACCGCCATGCTTGATGAAATCCCGACGTTGCATTTGAAGTGTCTCCCGTTTGCGTGAATTGGTCGGCGGATTTGCCGCTTGTTCCAGCTACAACTATATCCAACTAAGTCAACGCTCGCAATGACCATGGGTCTTTTATGACATTAGGGTTTTCGAGTGTATGCGGGTCGGGCGCAAAGTGCGCTTGGCAGACATTACCTGCGAAAAACTGGTAATTTACGAGCTATGGACGGAGAAGAAAATATCGCCGGGCTGCGCTTTGGCAGGTATCGCGCCATTCGAGAGATTGGTCGCGGTGCGACTTCGTGCGTCTATCTGGCCGAGGATGACGGTGACCTTTCGACAGAGGATGCTTTTGGCGCATCGGAGTGGAGCCAAAGCGCGGGAAAGCCCAAGCATGTGGCGATCAAGTTGGTCGATTTCACCGATGATCGCAGCAAGCTTTCGCGCCGGTTTCGCAAACTGTTCGCCACCGAGGCCGCGGTCACCGCGCAGTTCGATCATCCGAACATCGCACGCGTGTATGACTGGAAGGTCGAGGAAAAGCGGGCGTATCTGGTGATGGAACTGGTCGAAGGCACCGGCCTTGACCAGTTCGTGACCATGGACAAGCTGCTGCCCATGCATCGCGTGGTGGGCATCGTATTCAAGGTGGCGATGGCACTCGATTACGCGCATCGGCGCGGCATCGTGCATCGCGATATCAAGCCTGCAAATGTCATGCTGACCAAGGAAGACGAGGTCAAGCTGATGGATTTCGGCCTGGCGCTCAACATTCGCAAAAACGTCAACGTCGATTCGACCTTCATCAACGGCTTGGGTTCGCCGTCCTACATGAGCCCGGAGCAAATCAAGGGCTATACCCTCAATCACCAGACCGACCTCTACTCGCTCGGCGTGATGTTCTACCAGTTGCTGACCGGCAGGCTGCCGTTCCGCGGGCCGAATACGGCGGCACTGGTCTACAAGATCATCAACACCGAAGCGGTGGTGGTGACTCAACTCAACCCGGATATTCCGGAGGAGACCAACAAGGTCATCACGCGCTCGCTCGAGAAAGATCTGTATTCCCGCTATCGCCTGGGTGCCGACATGGCCAAGGATCTGTCGGCGGTGCGTTTCCAGATTCTTGAGGAAGGCGTGGTTGTCGCCAACGAAACACGCTGGAAGGTGGTGCGTGGTCTGCCGTTGCTGGGCAAACTCGACGATGTCGACGTGTGGGAGCTGTTGCGGCTGTCGGCATGGCGCGAATTGCCGCCGGCTACGGTGATCATGCGCGACGGCGAGGCGGGCAAGTCGTTCGGCTTCATCCTCGAGGGCGAGGTCGAGGTCGAAAAGGGCGATCGTGCGCTGGCGAAGCTGGGACGTGGTGAAATGATCGGCGAAGTCGCGTTTCTTCAAAGCGAGGGCGGTATCCGCACCGCGTCCGTCACGAGCTTGAATCAGGTGACTTATCTTGAGATCAATCCGGCGGCGTTCGCTTTCGCCACGGAGGAACTGGTGGCGGAAATCAGGCGACTGGCGGTCGATGCGATGGTCGATCGCATGCGGGCGGTCAATCGCGTGGCCAGACACTATTCGCCGGTGGCGGTGCATCCGTCGGCGCTGCGGGAAGATGAAGTCGAGGCGCCTGCCATTGTTGCCGCAGCACCTTTGCAAGCCCCCGGATGGAGCGTATTTTCCAAGCTGGCACGGATCGCCCAGCTTGATGTCGTGCCGCTGCCCGCAACCGCGCCGGGCGTAGTGGCACCACGTGGTGCACCGCCGCCGGTGGCGTCGTGGCCAACGGCGCCTGCAGCCGCGCCACCGTCCGAGTCGGTGCCTGCGCTGACCGCCCGCGGATCGACCGTGGTGGTACAGCCCTTGCCGCCCGCAGCAGCCGCGGTTCTTGCGCAAATGGCGTTGACCCAGCAATCCAAAGGCGCTCGGCCGGCAGATCTGCAACCGTTTGAACTGGGGCCGGAGGCGACCAGTGATTTTGCGCCGCCGCTGTTGGTCTCCGATCTGCCTGCCGACGCGGTGCTTACAACCGAACTTGGTGCGCACTTCGATGCCTCGCCTCAGATGGCCACCACGGAATTGGCCGGCGGATTCCAGCAGCGCCCCGCCAACATCGCCACCATCGAGATGGGCGCGCGCTTTGATGGTCCTTCCGGAATGGCCACCACCGAGATGGCTGCCGATTTTGGCCGTCTGCCGGCGCACGAGGAACCACAGGTGCTGGCGCCTGATTTCGATGTTCACGCACGCACCGGCCAGGTGCCCCTGCGCGCAGCGGGTGGCCGGCCAATGCCGACCTATGCCGCGACGACCGAAATGGCTGCGCATCTCGGCCTGCCAACGCCGATCGGTCCGAGCGATTTTGGCGGCCGCGGCGCCGGCGCGCCGCCCGAGCCCAGGGCGCTGTCCTCGCTGTTGCCGCAGACGCGTCCGGTGGCTGATCAGAGCACGCAGGAACTGGCCGGCCACATGCTGGGCCGTGGGGCGGCGCCAGAAGCTGACAGTACGCTTGAACTGGCGCGGGGCTTTGGCCTGCCCGACGACGATCCGATGGCGCAACTCGGCAAGGACATGTTTCCGCCGCTCGCCGCTGCGGCACCCCGGCCCGCCGCCGGCGGTAGCGAAGACGACTACGAGACTTATGAGGCGACGCAGGTCTTCGACCCCTCGCAATTCGCCGCGCCGTTCCCTGAACTCGAAGGTTTGGTGCCGGCGCGTACCGGAGTCGCACGGGCCGCGCCGGTGGCGGCAGGAGCGCGCAGGCCGGCCGCGCCCGTGGTGGATGAGGATGACGAATCCTACGAGGCGACCCAGGCGCTTGACATGAGCGCGTTTGCGGCACCGCCACCGCTCGACTACGACCAGTCGGTGGAACAGCCAGGGAGGTTTGGCGTGGAGAAAAGACAGCCTGACGCACCCAGGAATGATCCGTTTCCGCCGCTCAAGTTCTGAACCCGCGCTATCGGTCACGGCGGGTGGCGCGCCGTAATGCGCAAGTCTGGCCGCCTGTTTTGATCGCAGGGCAATTCTGCGTTCGCATGCGCTGCGTCACCGCGGGTCGACCGTTCTCAAGACCTGCCGGTCGTTGACTTCGGTCAATGCCGTATCGGTCGCCCCCTTCTAGTCTAGTCGTGTGGTTCAAGCGCCGCTGGCCAGAGTTTGGCTTTGAGCAGCGCCGTCGCCGTTCGTCGCGGCGGTTACTGCGCTCGGGTGGCGGCACCTGGCTTGTTTAAGAAACCGTGTGGCAAATCAGAAAGTCCAGTTCAATGGGAAGTTCACAAAGCATTCCGCTTAAGTCCGTCGAACGACAACTGCGCCTGAAGACGCACGCCAAGGGGCGCCAGCCCGATGCGCAGGCAGGGGAAGATATCGCCCGCCTGCTCGCCACGCTGCCGCAGCGTCGCGATTTGCTGATCGAGTATCTGCACCGGATTCAGGATAGCTTCGGGCAACTGGCCGACCGTCATCTGGTGGCATTGGCGCGCTGGATGAACCTGGCGCTTGCCGAAGTCTACGAAGTGGCGACGTTTTATCACCACTTCGACGTGGTGCGGGCAGGTGAGGCGGCCTTGACCGGCGTGTTGACGGTGCGCGTGTGCGATTCGCTGTCATGCGAAATGGCAGGCGCACGCGATTTGCTGGAACGTCTGCCGCAGCTCCTGGGGAAAGATGTCAGGGTGATGGCAGCGCCCTGTGTAGGACGCTGCGAGCAGGCGCCGGCGGTTGTTGTGGGCCAGAACCCGGTGCTACATGCCACTTGCGAGCGTGTCGAGGCGGCGGTGGCGTCCGGTGCGGCTACGCATCCGCGCGCGGGCGATCGCCAGGCGTTCGATCCGCTTGATCTCATCGACCCGGCAGGCTCGCCCGGGCCGGGGTCCACTGCCGCTCCGGCCTACGCGGGTTACCTGGGCTATCGCAAGGCGGGGGGCTACGAATTGCTGGCGCAATGCCTGCAAGGCAGGCACGATGCCGAGGCCCTGGTGGCGAAGATGGAGCAATCGGGCTTGCGCGGCCTGGGAGGTGCAGGCTTTCCGGCTGGCCGCAAATGGCGCATCTTGCGCGCCGAGACCGGGCCCAAAGTGATGGCCGTCAACATTGACGAAGGCGAGCCCGGAACCTTCAAGGATCGCACCTACCTGGAGCGCGACCCGCATCGCTTTCTCGAAGGCATGCTGATCGCCGCCTGGGCCACCGGGATAGGCGCGATCTACATCTACCTGCGCGACGAGTACCACGGCTGCCGCGCCATTCTTGCGCGTGAACTTGCGAAGTTGCGAAAAGATCCGCCATGCGCCTTGCCGCTGATCGAACTCAGGCGTGGTGCCGGTGCCTACATTTGCGGCGAAGAGTCGGCAATGATCGTATCGATTGAAGGCAAGCGCGGCCAGCCGCGACTGCGGCCGCCGTATGTCGCGCAGGTCGGCCTGTTCGGCTACCCGACCCTGGAGCACAATTTCGAAACCCTGTACTGGGTGCGCGACATCCTCACGCGGGGGCCTGCATGGTTTGCCGGCTTCGGCCGCCATGGCCGCCAGGGCTTGCGTTCCTTTTCGGTTTCCGGCCGGGTGCGCCGGCCAGGGGTGCATCTGGCGCCCGCCGGCATTACCGCACGCGAACTGATCGACGAATACTGCGGCGGCATGCAGGAAGGGCATCATTTCTATGCCTACCTGCCGGGGGGCGCGTCGGGCGGGATTCTGCCGGCGCGGCTGGGGGACGTGCCGCTGGACTTCGATACCTTGCAGCCGCACGGCTGCTTCATTGGCTCCGCCGCTGTGGTGATCCTGTCCGACCGCGATCGGGCGCGCGATGCGGCGCGCAATGTCATGGCTTTCTTCAAGCATGAGTCCTGCGGCCAGTGCACGCCGTGCCGGGTCGGCACGGCCAAGGCCGCTACCCTGATGCTGGCGCCCAAGTGGGATCTCGAGACCTTGGAGGACTTAAGCCAGGTCATGGGCGATGCCTCGATCTGCGGGCTCGGCCAGGCCGCACCCAATCCCATCCGCTGTGTTGCCAGGTATTTTCCCCATGAGGTCTGACCAGTGAACGCGCCCCGCA
>JAYTDE010000306.1:0-4319 GCA_043736195.1 Burkholderiales bacterium
AGTGGCGCTGCAGATTGATCAAGAGAGCATTGCCGAACCAGGTATCGGAATTCCATGAGTGGTGCGGCTGCACCGCTTCATAGCGGCCATCGGCATTGCGCTGGCGCGTCAGGCCATAGTGTTCGACGTAGTTCACCAGTTCAAGCAGGGTGAAGGCAACCATGCTTTGGAACAGGAAGAACACCACACCTTCGGTGCCGGCCACACCCCAGGCGATGGCGCATAGCGCGAGTTCAGCGACGATGTACACGACATTGCGGTTGGCGGGCGACCAGCCACTTTGGCCCTTTGCTTCAAGGCGCATGGCTTCCAGGCGCCAGGCGTGGGCGAAGCTGCCGATCACGGTGCGCAGGTGGAAGGCGTAGAACGATTCGCCCAGGCGCGCGCTGGCCGGGTCGTTCGGGGTGCCGACGCGCGCATGGTGGCCGCGGTTGTGTTCGACATAGAAGTGGCCGTAGCACACGGTGACCAGCAGCACCTGCGAGACGAATCGATCGAAGCGGCCGGGCCGGTGGCCCAGTTCATGGGCGATGGTGATGCCGAAGCCGCCGGTGATGAAGCCGATCGACACACCCAGCCAAAGCGCGGCTTCGATGCTTGGTTTGGCGGCGATCACGCCGAGTGTCCATACGATGAGTGCGATCTGCAGCACGGCATACAGGTAGAGGAAGGCGCTGAACCAGGCATGCCGCACGGCGGGCCAGGGGTGCGGTCTCGCGGCACTTGCCCGCGTGCCGATGAGCGCGTCGATGATGGCGACCACCACCAGGAACAGCAGGGAAAGCTTGCCGGACGAACCGCTGACATAGCCGATCACCGGTAGGGCCAGCATGGCGATCAGCAGCAGGTGGCGGGCGTCTTGCCAGGCCAGACGGCCGGGTTTGGTAAGAGTGGCGTGCATGGCCGGTAGTTTGGCAGTTGGGGAAGATGGGTGCAAGCGCGGTGACCCTGGCCTCGCCGGTCTTCTCGGGTGCCGATCAGGGGAAATGTCCCGGCGCCCACGCCGTGGGCCTGCGACACCCGAGTAGCGACGCCGCCTTGTTTCAGGCAAGCTTCCCGCATGGCTTTCAAACCGCCCGACCTGCTGGCCGGCCCGATCGTTCCCACCCTGGTACGCCTGGCCAGCCCGAATGTGCTGGGCTTGTTCGCGCAGACGTTGACCATCGCCTACGACGGCTACATCGTCGCGCGCCTGGGCACCGAGGCGCTGGCCGCGGTGGCGCTGGTGTTTCCGTTGTCGATGCTGATGGTGCAGTTGTCGCGCGCGGCCATGGGCGGCGGGGTGGCCTCGGCGGTGGCACGCATGCTGGGTGCCGGCGACCGCCAGCGTGCCACGGCGGTGGCCTGGCATGGCCTTCTGATCGAGATCGCGCTGGGCCTGTGCATCGGCGTGGGCTTGCTGGCGGCAGGGCCCCTGCTGTATCGCGCCATGGGAGGCAGCGGGCAGATTATCGAACTGGCGCAAAGCTACGCGTGGCCACTATTCGCCGGCGCCATCGCCACCTGGGTCAACAACGCATTGAGCAGCATGCATACCGGTTCCGGCAGCATGCGCGCACCGGCGGCCTGCCTGATCGGCAGCGCGCTCCTGCATGTGGGCCTGTGCCCGCTACTGGTATTCGGTGCCGGGCCCGTGCCAGCGCTCGGGGTGGCCGGTGCCGGGCTTTCGTTCGTGGCCCTCAACGCGCTGTCAGCCTGCATCCTGGCCTGGCCACTTACGCGCGGCGACGGCAACTTGCGCTTGCGGCCAGTGCCGCTATCGCTTGCCGATGCCTCTGAAGTGCTGCGGGTGGGCCTGCCGGCATCGGTCAGCCCCTTCATCTCCAACGGCAATGTGATCGTGCTGACCGGCTACGCCGGCAATTTCGGCGTCGCCACGCTGGCCGGCTATGGCGTGGGCGCACGCCTCGAATACGTGCTGATTCCGTTGGTACTCGGTTTCGGCGCGGCGATGGTGTCGATGATCGGCCGCAATGTCGGTGCCGGGCAGCAAGTGCGCGCCGCGCGCATCGCCTGGGTCGGCGCGCTCTTGATGGGGGCGGTGACCGGCTCGATCGGCGCACTACTTGCGCTGTTTCCGCATTGGTGGACGCAGTGGTTCATCGCCGATGCCGCCAGCGCCACGCGCGCGGCGGCCGATGCCTACCTGCACATCGTGGGGGTGTTCTATGCGCCATTCGGCTTCGGGCTGGCGTTCTTCTTCGCGTCGCAAGGCGCGGGACGCCTCAAGTGGTCGTTGATCGGCAGCCTGATACGCCTGCTGGTGGCGCTGATCGGCGGCGCGATCGCGGTGGCGCTGCATTCGATCTCCGTGCTCTACCTGGCGGTCGGCATCTCGTTCCTGGTCTACGCGCTTGTTCCGGGGATCGCGTTCAAGCTTGGCGGCTGGGGCGCGGACGCGCGCGGCACCGCGCCGCAGCGCAAGGCCTGAAGCGGGCCGCATCAATAAGCACTCGGGTATGCTTGGGCGATTCCAATCGAGCGGGTTGAATCATCATGTTTCGCGTTCCTGGCAAGATTCTTTTCGCCCTCGTCAACACATTCGCGCTGTGGGGCGCAGGTTCGGGACCGGCTTTGGCCCAGGGCATGACGCTGACCCCGGCGCAGCAACAGTTCCGCGCGCTCTACCAGGAGTTGGTGGAGATCAACACCACCGACTCGGTCGGCAGCTGCACAGTGGCCGCCGAGGCGATGCAAAAGCGCCTGCTCGCAGGCGGCATCGCGGCGGCCGATATTCACGTCATCGTGCCGCCTGGCGGGCCCAAGAACGGCAACCTGGTGGCGCGCCTGCGCGGGACCGGCGCGAAAAAGCCCATTCTCTTGCTGGGGCACCTGGACGTGGTGGAAGCCAAACGCGAAGACTGGACGCGCGACCCGTTCAAGCTGATCGAGGAAAATGGCTACTTTTACGCGCGCGGCGCCGCCGACGACAAGGCGATGGTGGCGGCGTTCCTCGACAACCTGATGCGCTTTAAGCGCGAAGGCTATCGGCCGGAGCGCGACATCGTGGTCGCCGCCACCTGCGACGAAGAGATCATTCCCTCGCCCTTCAACGGTGCGAAATACCTGCTCACGCACCACCGCAATCTGATCGATGCCGAGTTCGCCTTGAACGAAGGCGCCAGCGGCATACTCGACGTGGGCGGCAAACCGGTACACATGGGCATCCAGGCCGGCGAGAAAGTGTTCCAGACCTACACGCTGGAAGTCACCAATCGCGGCGGCCACAGCTCGGTACCGGTCAAGGACAATGCCATCACCCATCTGGCGGGCGGCCTGGCGCGCCTGGGTGCGTTTGATTTCCCGTTTCGCCTGTCGCCCACCACGCGCACCTATTTCGAGCGCATGGCTGCGATCGAGGGCGGCCAGACCGGCGCCGACATGCGCGCCATCCTGACGGACCCGCCGGATGCGCCGGCGCTGGCGCGGCTGTCGCAAAACCCGATGCACAACGCCACCTACCGCACCACCTGCGTGGCCACCATGCTCGACGCCGGCCATGCCACCAACGCGCTGCCGCAACGCGCGCGCGCCACCGTCAACTGCCGCGTGCTGCCGGACGAATCGATCGAGTCGGTGACCAAAACCTTAGGCACCGTGCTTGCCAACGACAGGATCAGCATCACGCCGGTGGGTCAGGCCACGCTGTCACCAGCGCCGCCGCTGACGCGCGAGATCATGGAGCCGGCCGAGCGCATCAGCGCGCAAATGTGGCCCGGCGTGCCGGTGGTGCCGACCATGCTGGTGGCCACCACCGACAGCCGTTACATGAACAACGCCGGGATTCCGGCCTATGGCCTGTCGGGCATCTTCCGCGACCCCGACGGCGGTGGCGTGCATGGCTTGAACGAACGCATTCGCGTCAAGTCGTTGTTCGATGCCCATGAATTCCTGTATCGGGTGGTCAAGGCTTACGCCGGCGGGCAGTAGCGCCGGGGTGGCCACGGCGGTCACCGTTCGCACCGGCCTGCCGCCGACCAGAAGGAAAATCACGATCACCACGGCGCCGGCGCGGCGCCGACAGCCGCGTGTGCGGTTACAGTGCGGCATGGCGCTCAAATCAACGATCTACAAGGCCGACCTGCAGGTGGCCGACATGGACCGGCATTACTACGCCGACCACCCGCTCACCATCGCCTGCCACCCGTCTGAAACCGCCGAACGCATGATGGTGCGGGTATTGGCTTTCGCGCTCAATGCACACGAATTGCTGGCCTTCGGCAAGGGCTTGTCGGATGTGGGAGAGCCCGATGTGTGGCACCGCGACCTGACCGGCGCGATCAAACACTGGATCGAAGTGGGGCAGCCCGATGAGCGCA
>JAYTDE010000307.1:0-1950 GCA_043736195.1 Burkholderiales bacterium
CGCCCGATCCAGGTGATCGAGGGCCCGCTGATGGACGGCATGAACATCGTCGGCGACCTGTTCGGCGCCGGCAAGATGTTCCTGCCGCAGGTGGTCAAGAGCGCGCGGGTGATGAAGCAGGCGGTGGCTCACCTGATCCCGTTCATCGAGGCCGATAAGGCCTCCGGCGGGGTTAAGACCAAGGGCCGGGTGGTGATGGCCACCGTCAAGGGTGACGTGCACGACATCGGCAAGAACATCGTCGGCGTGGTGCTCGGCTGCAACAACTACGAAGTCATCGACCTGGGTGTGATGGTGCCGGCGCAGAAGATTCTGGACAAGGCCAAAGAAGTAGGCGCCGACATGATCGGCCTGTCGGGCCTGATCACGCCATCGCTCGAAGAGATGGCGCATGTGGCGAAGGAAATGCAGCGCCAGGGCTTCACCGTCCCGCTGTTGATCGGCGGCGCCACCACCTCGCGGGTGCACACCGCGGTGAAGATCGCGCCGCATTATGGCTACCCGACCATTTATGTGCCGGATGCCTCGCGCGCGGTCGGGGTTGCTTCCAGCCTGATGAGCGATACCCAGCGCGAAGGATATGTGGCCGAACTGGCCGCTGAATACGAGCGTGTGCGTGCCCAGCACGCCAGCAAGAAGGGTCCGGACCTGATCACCCTGGCCCAGGCGCGCGCCAACAAGTCGCATGTCGACTGGAGCGTCTACACCCCGCCGCGGCCAAAGTTCGTCGGCCGCAAGGTGCTGAAGAATTTCGACCTGGCTGAACTAGCAAGCTACATAGACTGGGGCCCGTTGTTCCAGGTATGGGATCTGGCCGGCTCCTTCCCGCAGATCCTGCAGGACGAGGTCGTGGGCGAAGCCGCGCGCCATGTGCAAAGCGACGGTCAGGCCTTGCTTAAAAAGCTGATCGACGGCCGCTGGCTCACCGCGCACGGTGTAGTCATGCTGCTGCCGGCCAACGCGGCGGGCGACGACGATATCGAGATCTACGCCGACGAGGCGCGCGAGAAAGTGCTGCTCACCTGGCACGGCCTGCGCCAGCAGACGCGCAAGCCCTCGAACACGCCCAATCGCGCGCTGGCCGACTTCATCGCACCCAAATCCTCAGGGGTGCCCGATTACATCGGCATGTTCGCGGTGACCGCCGGGCTCAACATCGAAAGCCGCTTGAAGCAATTCGAGGCCGCGCACGACGACTACCATTCGATCATGCTGAAGGCCCTGGCCGACCGCCTGGCCGAAGCCTTCGCCGAATGCCTGCATGCGAAAGTGCGGCGCGAATTGTGGGGCTATGCGGCCGGCGAGACGCTCGAGAACCATGACCTGATCGCCGAGAAATACAAGGGCATCCGCCCGGCGCCGGGTTACCCCGCGTGCCCGGACCACACGGTCAAGGGCGCGATGTTCGAGGTGCTCGACTGCGCCGAGATCGAGATGAGCCTGACCGAGAGCCTGGCCATGATGCCGGCGGCATCCATCAGCGGCTTCTACTTCTCGCACCCGGATTCGACCTACTTCAACGTCGGCAAGATCGGCGCGGACCAGGTGGAGGACATGGTGCGGCGGCGCGGTGTTGCGAAGGAAGAGGTCGAGCGGGCGCTGGCGCCGAATCTGTAAGGAGCGGGGTCGAAAGCGTAGGCGAAGTCCGGGTCACGCCCGCAGTGTCCAAGGATTGAGTATCGGCACCCCGAGCCGCTCGAAATCCTGAACATTGCGTGTGACAAGCGTCATGCCGTGCACTGCCGCTGTTGCGGCGATCAGGGCATCGCGATCGGCCCGTAGGTCCGGCACTTGCAGGCGCGCGCGGTGCTGCGCAACGGCCACGTCAACCCGGTGAATGCGTATGTCGAACTGTGCCAGCAAGAGCGATTTCTCGTGTATTGTTTGATGCATGCCGACTATCAGCGCCTTCTATGGCATCCTCATCCGCATGTTCTTCAACGATCACGC
>JAYTDE010000308.1:0-1804 GCA_043736195.1 Burkholderiales bacterium
CCAGGTCGGAGACGACAAACAGCGAATCCGAGGGCTGCACCACCTGGCCGACCGCGATCTTGAGTTCGATGATGGTGCCGGACTGCGTCGCGGTGATCGGCGCGGCGGGGATCAGCTTGCCGGTGGCCTCAAGCTGGTCGATGGACTGCATGGCCAACCCGAGAATGCGCAACTGGTCCGTCGCGGCGCGCTTCTCGGCCCGCGCGACCGTCTGTTCACTCTCGCGCCGCTGCAACTCGGCGGCGCCGATCACGTCCGCCGCTAGCAGCAGCTGCGCTCGCTCGACCGCGCGTGTGGTGAGTTGTTCAGTGGAATGCGCCTTGAGGAGCGCCAGTTGTGCCTGTGTCACCTCCTGGCTGTTGAGGGACGCAAGCGTCTGGCCTTGCCTGACCTGCGCGCCGGTGATGACCTTGATGTCGCTGACACGCCCGGTCACCGGCGCGCCGATGCGTGCGGTCTTGTAGGCATTGACCTCGAGGCGCCCGGCGATGCGCAGGGTTTCGGCAATGCGCATGGATGTCGGTTGGCCGATTTTCATGATCGCGGCCAGATCCTTGTCCATGCTGATGGCGGCCGGATCGAAAGGAGCTGTCGCGGTGGCCTTGTCCGCCGGCGGCTTGGCATCGCCGCATGCCACCAGCAGGGGCAGGCTGCAGGCGACCATGAGCGCATGCCTGGAGATTGTGCGTTTCAATTCATTCACCTTTCACGTCGCGCGCGGCCAGGCGTTCAAGTTCGGTCAAGGCCGCGTAAAGTTCAAAGCGTGTGGAGATCAGTTCGACTCGGATCGAGCGAAACTGGCGCCGCGCGTCGAGATACTCGAGGATTCCGCGCTCGCCGAACCGATACGCCGCCTCCGCGATTTTAAAGCGGATCCGGATTTCAGGACAACGGTTTAAGCTGTGCGCTGATCATGAGAGCGAGAAGAAATGACTGAAGCGAAGAAGCGCAAGGTACATACGCCAGAGTTCAAGGCCAAGGTAGGTCTTGAGGCGTTGCGAGGGGTGAAGACGATCGACGAAATCGGTCAAGCCCATGGGGTCCATCCGGTGCAAGTGGGGTTGTGGAAGAAGGCGATACAAGAGCAGGCGAGGACGCTGTTTGAGGGCAAGCGAGGCCCGCGGCTGATGGCGGAGCACAAGGAGCCGGAACGGCTGTACAGCGAGATCGGGCGGCTCAAGGTCGAGCTTGATTGGCTCAAAAAAAGTCCGGGATCAGCCTGTCATGACGAGGCACGGCTGGATCGAAACAAAGGAAGCGGAAGCGGCAGTGGCACTCGCGGAAGGCGGGACAGCCGTGGCGGCAGTTCCGGTGCCGATGGCGGCAGTGGAAGTGGCGCATCCGGCGGTGGCGGCAGTGGTGGCGCAGGCGATACTGCTACCGGTAACCCGGCAATGCGCACTGGCAGAGGGGTATCGCGCGCCACGGTCTACGCACGCAGGAAACCGGCAACGATCGATCAAGGTGACTTGCATCTGATCGGATTGATCGATCGGGAAACCACCCGGCACCCGTTCTACGGCAGCCGCCGAATGGTGGTCTACCTGGGCCGGGAGGGGCACTGCGTCAATCGCAAGCGGGTGCAGCGCCTGATGCGGCAGATGGGGCTGGCCAAGGATGGCACCAACCGGGGCCCAACACCAGCCGCAAGCACCCGAAACACCCGATCTTCGAGTATCTGCTGCGCGGGGTGCAGGTAGTCAGACCGAATCAGGTTTGGAGCACCGACATCACCTACATCCGGCTGGCGCGCGGCTTTGTCTACCTGGTCGCGATCATCGACTGGACCTCGCGGTGCGTGCTT
>JAYTDE010000309.1:0-3039 GCA_043736195.1 Burkholderiales bacterium
TGCAGTACCCAGCCTCCGGCATGCGGCATGGCGCTGGTTTGGCAATCGGCCAGGTCGTAGCGCGATTGCACCTCGGTATGCGCAAAGGCGAGCAGGGTCTTGCCTTCGATCACGCCCGGCAACAGTGTGGCGCGCTGCTCCGCGCTGGCGGCGTGACGCAGGAAACCGCCGCCCAGTACCACTGTGGCAAGCCAGGGTTCGAGCGCAAGCGCGCCGCCCATCAATTCGGAAACCAGCATCACATCGGCCGCACCGCCGTCGAAGCCGCCTTCGTCGGCCGAAAACGGCAGTCCCAGGAGCCCGATATCGGCATAGCTTGCCCACATTTCGCGCGAAAAGCCGGGGGCGGCGGCCATGAACGCGCGCCGCGCTTCGAAGTCGTAACGTTCCTTCAGGAGGCGGCCGACGCTGTCCTTCAACTGCCCCTGTTCTTCGGTGAGATCGAAATCCATGTCCCCTATAACCCCAGAAAGGCCTTGGCCATGATGTTCTTCTGGATCTCGCTGGATCCACCGTAGATGCTCTGCTTGCGCCAGTTGAAATAGGTCGCCTGCGCCAGCGCGGCCCATTCCGGCAAGGCATCCCCATCGCCGGCGTCGCCCGCCATGCCATAGGGGCCGGCCGCCATCACATACAGTTCGCTGATGGCTTGCTGGATTTCGGTGCCGCGGATCTTCAGCACTGACGACGCCGGGTTGGGCTTGCGCTCTTTCAATTGGCGATTCTCGTCCGCCAATACCCGCAGAGTCGTCATCTCGAGTGCCTTCAATTGCACCTCGATCTCGGTCAAGCGGGTGCGAAAGCGCGTGTCGTCGATCAGCTTGCCGCCGCCATTGCCGGGGGCATTGGCTGCCAGCGCACGCAGGCGCCGTAGGCGCTCCTTGGAGGCGCCGACGCGGGCCTGGCCGGTACGTTCGTTCGACAACAGGAACTTGGCGCAATCCCAGCCGCGGTTTTCGGTACCCACCAGGTTTTCGACCGGCACCCGTACGTCGTCGAAAAATACCTCGTTGACCTCGCGCCCGCCGTCGATGGTGACGATCGGACGCACCGTGATGCCGGGTGTCTGCATGTCGACTAACAGGAAGGAAATGCCTTCCTGCGCCTTGGGATTATCGGGATCGGTGCGCACCAGGAGGAAGATCCAGTTGGCATATTGTGCGGAGGTGGTCCAGGTTTTCTGGCCATTGACCACATAGGAGTCGCCTGCGCGGCGCGCGGCGCAGCGCAGACTCGCCAGGTCGGAGCCGGCGCCCGGCTCGGAGAAACCCTGGCACCACCAGTCGTCCAGGTTGGCCATGCGCGGCAGGAAGCGCTGCTTCTGCGCCTCGGTGCCGAAGGCGATGATCACCGGGCCGCACATGGCCACATTGAAGCCAAGCGGCGCCGGCGCCGGCGCCGACTGCATTTCTTCGGACAGGATGAAACGCTTGATCGCGCTCCAGGGTTGGCCGCCCCAGGCAACAGCCCAATGCGGCACGGCCCAGCCACGCGCGTTGAGCCTCCTCTGCCAATCCACCGTCATCGCCTTGGTGGGCCCGAGGCCGGCGGCCAGGTGCGCGCGTGTCGCCGCCGGCAATTGCGCATCAATGAAGGCGCGCACCTCCTGCCGAAAAGCCTGTTCTTCGTCGTTGAAGCGTAGGTCCATGATGCGGATATCCCTGCGTGAAAATTGGTCGGAAATGGCAGACGCGCAAGGCCTCGGGTTCAGGCGCTGCGGGTGCCGGGCGCCGCATTGAAGCTGCCGCCGGTGCTTGCCATGCGCTCGATTAACGGCGCCGGCGCCAGGTTGGTGTCGCCAGTGAGTGCCGCATAGTGGGCCAGGCGCCCCCGCACCTGCGCCAATCCTTGCGTATCGGCCCAGAACATCGGGCCGCCGCGCCATGCCGGCCAGCCGAAGCCGTTGACGAAAATCACGTCGATGTCGATCGCGCGCTGCGCAATCCCCTCTTCCAGGATGCGCGCGCCCTCGTTGACCATCGGCAAGAGCACCCGCTCCAGGATCTCGGCGTCGTCGATGCGGCGGCGCGTGACGCCCTGCTCTGCCGACACCGCGAGAATGATGCGTTCGACTTCGGGGTCGGGCAGGCGTCGGCGATTCTCGTCATAGCGGTAGTAGCCCGCGCTGGTCTTCTGCCCGAGTCGCCCGGCACCCACGATGGCGTCAGCCACTGGCGCGACCGTGCCGCGCGCCTTGCGTACCGCCGCGCCGATGTCAAGGCCGGCCAGGTCACCGGTGGCCAGCGGTCCCATCGCCATGCCGTAGGCTTCCATCACGCGATCGATGTCCTGCGGCATGCAGCCTTCGATCAAGAGGCGCTCGATTTGCGGGCCGCGCTTGCCGGTCATGCGGTTGCCGACAAAGCCGTCGCAATTGCCGACCACCACGTTGAGTTTGCCGACGCGCCGCCCGACCTCGATCGCAGTGGCAAGCGCTGCATGCGAGGTGGCCTTGCCGCGCACGATCTCCAACAGGCGCATGACGTTGGCCGGGCTGAAGAAATGCATGCCCAGCACCAGTTGCGGCCGCGTGGTGGCATCGGCGATCTTGTCGATATCGAGGGTGGAGGTGTTCGATGCCAACACCACGCCGGGTCGTGCGATGCGATCAAGTTCGGTGAACAAGGCGCGCTTCGCGTCGAGGTTCTCGTAGATCGCTTCAATCACCAGATCGGCCGTGGCTACCGCGTCAAGGCTGGTCGAACCGGCCAGAAGTGCCACCCGCCGTTCCAACTCCGCCGGCGCCAACTTGCCGCTTGCGACCGTGCGCTGCCAGTTGGCGCGGCACTTGGCCAGGCCGCTTTCAAGCACTGCCGCATCGCGCTCGACCACCGTCACGGCCAAGCCGAAATTGGCACACGACATCGCGATACCGCCACCCATGGTGCCGGCGCCGATCACCACCACCCGCTTGACTGGCAAGCCTTGCATGTCGGCGGGCATGCCGATCACCCGCTGCGCCTCGCGCTCGCCGAAAAAAACGTGGCGCATGGCGCGCGATTGCTCGCTGGCGCCGGCTTCCGCCGAAATGCGTCGCTC
>JAYTDE010000310.1:0-3780 GCA_043736195.1 Burkholderiales bacterium
CGTCCAAGCAGGTCTCGCACGTCCATCAGCAATCCACCCAGCGCCAAGCCACTCACTTTGGCCGGAAGGGAAACCAGCAAATCCACGTCACTCGATTCATCAGCATCGCCACGTGCCATGGATCCGAACACTCGCAAACGCGTGACACCCCGTCTGCGAGCAAGGGCCAGCAGTTCTTCGCGATGCGCTTCTATCAGTGGATGCATGGTGGCAAGAGTATAGACCTACCAAGTAGCGAAAAGTACGCCAAACATTCACCAGCCTTCCAGGCGAAGTAACGGTCAGCGCACATGCCTCTGGTGGTCGCGCCGATGGGCGCGGCGGGGATCCGGCGATCGCGCGCGAGGCCGGCGGGCGCCTGTGGTTCCAGGCCTATGTGTTCAAGGAGCGTGCGCAGACCACCCGCCTGATCGCGCGTGCCGAAGCCGCCAGCTACGGTCTCTGAATACACCGCGCGCCATTGGCTATCGATTCTCGAGGCCTGCTTTCTGATCCACTATGTGCGCCCGCATCTGAACAATTTCGGCAAGCGCTTGATCAAGATGCCCAAGCTGTATTTTCACGACGTGGGCCTCGCCGCCGCGCTGCTGGGCATCCAGACGCCCGATCAGGTCGCCATGCACCCGCTCAAGGGCGCGCTGTTCGAAACCATGGTGGTTAACGAGTTTCTTAAGGCTCGCCGCAATGCCGGACGCCGCGACCAGCTTTACTTCTGGCGCGACAACATCGGCACCGAGGTTGACCTAGTGCTCGAACAGGGGCAGGCACTCGCGGCAGTCGAGATCAAGGCCGGCTTGCGCGTTGCCGGCGATGCGACGATGTCGCTGCGCAAATGGCGGAAGTATGCGGGTGAGGTGGAGACGTTTCTCGGAGTCGTATACGGCGGCGCCGATGCATACGAACGCGAGCGCGTTTCGATGCTGCCCTGGCATGAGTTGTAGTACTGCTTCCCCTGCGCAACCAGGGGAAGCACCCTTTTCGTCTAGGTCCGCAATTCTGGCAGTTTCTCGCCCTTGGGCACAAAGTTGACCGCCAACCCGTTGTTGCAATAGCGCAGCCCGGTCGGCTTCGGACCGTCTTCGAACACATGGCCCTGATGGCCGGTGCAGCGAATGCAGTGGTACTCGGTGCGCGGCAGGATCATCTTGAAATCCTTCCTGGTTCCGAGGCTTCCGGCAATCGGCTCCCAGAAGCTGGGCCAGCCGGTGCCGCTTTCGTATTTTTTCGCGCTATCGAACAGCGGCAGACTGCAGGCGGCGCAGACAAAGGTACCGGCGCGCTTTTCGCCGTTGAGCGGGCTGCTGCCGGGCGGCTCGGTGCCTTCCTGGAACAGGATGTTGAAGCGGTCGGGCGGCAGAATCTTTTTCCACTCGGCGGTGGCTTTCTTGAGCGGCTTGATGGCGGGCGCGGCAGCGGCCTTGTCCTGCGCACGACTGGCGGCCGATCCAAGCGCGAAAAATCCGGCGACGGCCGAAATCCAGTGACGACGATGCATGTTGAACTCCTTCAAATATGTGTGTCTTGTCATGTACGCGCAGCGCCGGCTGGCGGATGTGACCGGCCGCGTGTTCGACTCCAAATAACAACTCTACCCGGTTTCAGGAAGCCGCAAAACCGACGCTGCGTTTGTCGAATGCGATTGCCTTGATCAGCAGGAACACCGGCGACCCTGGCTCTATTGCCAGTTCTTCGCGCGCCTGGCGTGAAATGCGCGCCGGCACGTCGATTGCGCCCAGTCGCACCGCCACTTCCACGATCGCGCCGCCGTTGTCGACAATTCCCGTGACTTCGCCGGCCAGTACGTTGCGGATGCTGATGCCTTGTGGCCTGACGGTAGCGACCGAGACATCGCGCGAGCGGATGCGGATGCGCACCCGCGCGCCGAGCGGCGTATCGATGCCCGGCGCCACCAATTCGCCACCATCGAAGCGAAAGCGGGTCAGAAAGTAGCGTGCGTCGTGCGCCACCGCTTCGGCCTCGATCAGCGCCCCGCCCTCGTAGCGCCCGGTATGCGGGCGCAAATCGGCGCGATTGAAAATCTGCTGCACCGAACCGTGCGCCAGCACACTGCCCTCATTCATCAGCACCACATGGTCAGCCAAGCGCGTGATCTCGCCCACCGCGTGACTCACGTAGACCACCGGCTGCTTCAATTCATTGCGCAGGCGCTCGATGTAGCGCAGGATTTCCATGCGTCGCTGATTGTCGAGCGCAGCCAGCGGTTCATCCATCAGCAGCAGGCGCGGCTGCGACAACAAGGCGCGGCCGATCGCCACGCGCTGCTTTTCGCCGCCGGACAAGGCTAGCGGCCGGCGCTCCAGTAATGCGGCGAGACCAAGCAACTCGACTACCGCGGCGAAACCGATCGCACCGCCACCGGCACGCGGCGCACCATACAAGAGGTTATGACGCACCGAAAGATGTGGAAACAGGAGCGCATCCTGGAAAACATAGCCGATGCGCCGCTTCTCGGGCGCCAGGTTGATGCCGCTTGCGGAATCGAACAGCACTTCGCCGTCGACCACCACGCGCCCGCTGTCGGGTTTGAGCAAACCGGCAATCGCGTTGACCACGCTGGTCTTGCCCGAGCCCGACCGCCCGAACAGGCCCAGCACCGGCGCCTCGGCACTGAACTCGACATCCAGATCGAGCGCGCCCAGGCGCTTCCTGAGCGCGACGTCGAGCTTCATGCGAGGCTGGCGGCACCAGGACCGCGCGCGCGCCGATTCAGCCACTCCGAGACCACCAGTGCTGCCATCGACAGCAGCACCGATATGGCGCACAGCTTCAATATCGCGCTATCGCTCCCGGGGCTCTGGGTCAGGTTGTAGATGGCCAGCGGCAGGGTCTGGGTTTCACCGGGAATGTTGGAAACGAAGGTGATGGTGGCGCCGAATTCACCCAGCGAGCGTGCGAACGCCAGCAACGCGCCCATGATGATGCCCGGCAGGGCCAGCGGCAGGGTCACGCTTGCCAACACCCGCCAGCGGCTCGCGCCTAGCGTGCGCGCCGCCGCCTCCAGCCGCGGATCGATCGCTTCCAGGCCCAGGCGAATCGCGCGCACCATGAGCGGGAAGCCCATGATGCCGGCGGCCAGTGCAGCACCAGTCCAGCGGAAGGCGAACACGAGGCCAAACACCTGCTCGATAAATCCGCCCAAGAGCCCCTGGCGCCCGAACGAGAGCAACAGGAAGTAGCCGATCACCACCGGCGGCAGCACCAGCGGCAGGTGGATCAGGGCATCGACCAAGGTCTTGCCGGGGAACTGGGTACGCGCCAGCAGCAACGCCGCCGCCAGGGCCAGTGGCAGGCTGAACAGGACACTTGCTGCCGCCACCTTGAGGCTCAGGAGAATGATCGATGTTTCTTCGGCGGACAGCATGGGGCGATTATCGCCCAGGCGCAGGCCGCCGATTTACCTGTCGCAGCCACTCCACAGTCGTCGGCGCGAGGCCCTGCGCGGCGTCTGATTTCTGCAAGGCTTCCGTAGCGTCATCACCGCGCGCGAAAAAATTCACTCATACACGCACCGCGACGACACGGATCCGGTGCCACGCCATGTGTGGCGTGCGGCTTTTCACATGACCGGGATTTGACAGGCACGCGCGAAGCAGCGCGCACAAACAATGAGAATGACATTCACACCAAGGAATCGACTTTTGGCGCGCGGCCCAGTGGCGCGAGCCGCTGGCACTCCAGAAGGAGCCACGCGCCGCGCTGGCTACGCAAATCGCGAAGAAAACCACCGCACAGCGCGGGCCGCCAGCCAATCACCCTGCC
>JAYTDE010000311.1:0-4439 GCA_043736195.1 Burkholderiales bacterium
TGCATGAAAAATGGTTTGGCGCCAAGCCGCCGGCTGATTCGACCACGGTGCGCATCGCCGTTGGGCATGGCGTGCCGAACATGGAAGGCTACGATGCGACGCCGGTCGCATTGAAATGCAGTTGATCGTTCTACACAAGCAGGATGGCGCCGGCATACGCCGGCGCTTTTTGTTTGTAGCGGGACTCGGGCCCCGATGAGCAACCTCGAACGACTGCTCGCCAGTTTCTTCGATCCCGAGGTCGCTCTGCGCTACCTGCCGCGCATCGCCGAGGGCATGCTGGTGACGCTCGGTTTGGGACTGGCGGTGATCGTCACCGGCGTCGCCGTCGGCTTGGGTCTAGCCATCCTGCGCGCCCTGCGCATCCCGTTCACCAGCTGGATGATCGTCGGTTTTGCCGACATTTTTCGCGCCCTGCCGCCGCTGGTGATCATCATCGTCCTGTACTTCGCATTCCCCTATATCGGCCTGTCGATGAATGCATTTACCGCGACCTGGCTGTCGCTTTCGCTGGTACTGGCCGCCTTCGCCGAAGAAGTGTTCTGGGCCGGCATTCTTTCGGTGCACAAGGGCCAATGGGACGCGGCTCTGTCGCTCGGTTTGTCGCACTGGAAAAGCCTGCGCGACGTGATATTGCCGCAAGCGATCCGCCTCACGGTGCCGCCGCTGACCAACCGCGTAATCTCGATCACCAAGGGTACGGCCCTGGGCTCGGTGGTTGCTCTGCATGAGATTCTAAACGTCGCCTCCAGCGGCGCGTCGGAAGCCGGCAATCCGACGCCTCTGACCCTGGGCGCGATCGCCTACCTGATCCTGTTTATCCCTTTCGTGTGGTTCGGCCGCCGACTCGAGAAGCGCTTCGCATGGAAACGCTGATCCAGGTTTTTTTCAACCCGGCGATTGTGGCCAAGGTATGGCCGTTCCTGCTGCAGGGTTTTGGTACCACCCTGATGCTATCGGCGCTGGTGATCCCGCTGGGTTTGGCCGGCGGGCTGATCTTGGCGCTGGCCTCGACCCATGCTTCACGCTGGGTGCGCGGTGGCGCCATGGTCTATGTCGATTTCTTCCGCGCCTTTCCGCCGCTGGTGCTGCTGATTTTCATCTACTTCGGGTTTCCGTTCCTCTCGATCGACATGCCAAAGCTGGCCGCGGTGGCACTCGGCTTTTTTCTCAATACCTCAAGCTATTACGGAGAAATCCTGCGCGCCGGCATCGAAAGCATTGCACGCGGGCAGATGGAAGCGGCCTTGTCGATGGGGCTGAAAAAGGGTCAGGCATACCGCTACATCATCGTGCCGCAGGCGGTGAAAAACGTGTTGCCGGACCTGGTGAGCAACACGCTGGAGGTGATCAAGCTGACCACCCTGGCCAGCGTGGTGGCCCTGCCCGAGCTGCTCAATAATGCGCGCCAGGCGCAGGCCCTGACCTACAACGCCACGCCCATCGTGCTGGCTGCGCTGATGTATCTGGCGCTGCTATGGCCGATTGTGCGGCTGATGAGTCGGCTTGAACACAAGCACTTGGTGGCGCGTTAGGCTACCGACTCAAACGGTACAGCGTTGTCACGCCACTCGCCGGATAGCTGCGGCTTGCCCGACAGTTCGCGCCAGCAACTGTCCCAGTGCAATACCCACTGCCGCTTGGGTAGGGTCAATCACCGGCAGGTCCAGCACCTCTTCCAATCGCGCCCGATAGCGGGCCATGCCAGCGCAACCCATGATCACTACTTTCGCGCCGTGTTTGGTCTTGAGCGTCATGCCGACCTCACGCATGCGGGCAAAGGTGATGTCCTCCTGCGCCAGGTCGACCACGCCGATCTCGATCGCCAGATCCTCGGCGAGCTTGTGGTCGAGACCCAAAAGACGTACCTGGCGCTTGTGGCGCGGAATCGAGCGCGACAGGATCGAGATCACGCCGAAACGATCGGAGCGCGCCGCCGCCGTCAGATATGCGCATTCCGCGCTGCCGTAGACCGGGCAGTCGAGTGTTTCACGCATGGCGTGAAATCCAGGGTCGGAAAAGCACGCCAGCACGACCGCGTCGGCTGCGCGCCGATCGGGATGCGCCTCGAAATACGCCATCAACTTTTCGCTGATGCCATCCACATGTGCCTGCGACTCGATGCCGGGCGGCCCGCTACGCAGCGTATCGCATTCGATCGCCGGGCCGCCCGCAAAGCGAAATGGTTCGAGCGCCAGGCTGATATGGTCGGTCACCTCCTGCGTGCTGTTCGGGTTGATCACGAAAATGGTTTGGGTCATGCTGCTCTCCTGGGGTTGGCGCTAGGTTCGGCCGGCCGCCGCCATGCGCTCGAGATAGGCGTTGGCTTCGAGGCCGAAGCGGTCCGCGGTTCGGCAGTACTGGTTGGCGAATAATCGCCCGACCGGGTGGTAGTTGTCCATCCGCACCCGCAAGCTCACCGGATCGATCAGCTCGTCGCGCACATGCAGGTGGCGCACCTGACCGATCAGCAGGTGACGCGTGTCGATCTCGATCCGGCTGTGCAGGGTGCATTCCAGCGCGGCCGGTGCTTCGGCAAGACGCGGCGGCTTCACCTGTACCGAAGGCTCGCAGGTGAAGCCGACCATGTCGATCTCGCTCACCGCCGCCGGGTAGTCGACCGAACACGCGTGCATCTTTTCCGCGATCGCCTCGTCCACCAGATTGACCACGAATTCGCCCGCTTCGGTGATGTTGCGCGCGCTGTCCTTCATCGCGCCGGAGTCGCGATCCTCGATGCTGACAACCACGATCGGCGGCTCGTCGCCCATGACGTTGAAAAAGCTGAACGGGGCGGCATTGACCACGCCTGCCGCACTGATGCTGGTGATGAGCGCGATCGGCCGCGGCACCACCAGGCCCACCAGCAGCTTGTAGCGCCCGGCGCGGTCAAGTTCGGCGAAATTCCATTGCATGAAGGCATGCCCTATTTGCAGTGGCTGCGATTGTACTGTCCGCTCGACCGGCCCCGTGCGAGCGATATCTCCGTATCATTGAAAGGGCGATGCGTCGTAGCGCACCGCTGCCATGTCACATTTCAACAGGAAAACCGCCATGCTCGCCCTGTTCTTCGAAGTCTGCCCGCGCACTGGCATGATGCAGCGCTATCTCGACATCGCCGCCGCGATGCGCCCATTGCTCGACCAATCCGGCGGCTGCCTGTTCATCGACCGCTTCAAGAGCCTGGACCGCGAGGGCTGGCTGTTGTCGTACCAGATCTGGCGCGACGAAGCGGCCATGACCGCCTGGCGCGTGCACGGCGGGCACCACAAGGCGCAAACCGCCGGTCGCCATGAGGTGTTTTCGGACTACCGGTTGCGGGTGGCGCAAGTGGTGCGCGAAGAGGCGCCCGGCAAGCCAGCCTGGCAGCCGCAGCGGCTAAACACCTGGAATGACCCGGCCGTCAAGCCGCCGCGCTACATGGTGGTGGCGGATTCCAGCGCACCCATCGACACACTCGGCGCGGCCACGTTGGAGCGCTATGAAAGCCTGTACCGGCCAGGCAAGTTCGCGCAGGTAGCAACAGTCGGCAGCGTGGCCGCGGCGCTCGACATGACCGAGGTGTGTCGCGAAGGCGGGCCGGTCGACACTTTCCGCATTTGCGAAGTGGAACGCGACTACGGCATGTTTGAACGGTCCGAGGCGCCGCAATACTATGAAGCGGTGGCGCGGCCAGCGCCGTAGCCTTAGCTGGGCGTGTAGGACAGGCGCAGGTAGATCGGCGCGTAGGGCTCGGCCTGGGTCATGTCGACCAGGCCTTCGCGAATCAATTCGAGCAGGGCCAGGAAGTGCACAACCGCCACTTGCAGCGACACACTGGCCGCGAACATCTCGGTGAATTCGACAAAACGCTGGCCCGAGAGGCGCCGCAGCATCAGGCTCATGTGCTCACGCACCGACAATTCGGCGCGCCCGATACGATGGTGCTGGGTGAGCTTGGCGCGCCGCACCACGTCCAGCCAGGCCACGCGCAGGTCTTCGGCATCGACCTTGGGCAAGGCTACAGCGAAGCTCTCTTCGAGAGCGACCTGCACCGGCCAGAATTCCCGCCCCAGTTGCGGCAGGGTATCGAGCTCCTGCGCGGCGCGTTTGATGCGCTCGTATTCAAGCAGACGCCGCACCAGTTCAGCGCGCGGATCGTCCGCTTCGCCGGTTTCTTCCGACTTGCGCACCGGCAGCAGCATGCGCGACTTGATTTCGATCAGCAGTGCGGCCATCAGCAGATACTCGGCCGCCAACTCCAGGTTGGTGCCACGAATCTGCTCGACATACACCAGGTACTGCGCGGTCACGCGCGCCATCGGAATATCGAGAATATTGAAGTTCTGACGCCGAATCAGGTACAAGAGCAGATCCAGCGGCCCTTCGAAAGTATCGAGAAAAACCTCTAGCGCGTCCGGCGGAATGTAGAGGTCGCGCGGCAACTCAAGCATTGGCTC
>JAYTDE010000312.1:0-1757 GCA_043736195.1 Burkholderiales bacterium
GCGGCGTCGCAGTTTTCGTCCAAGGCCCAGGCGCAGGCCACCGAGGCATGGGACAAGCTGGAGCAGGTATTCGAAGATCGTGTAGCCCGCGCCTTGAATCGCCTGGGCGTGCCGACCCAGCGTGATGTACAGACACTTGCCAAGCGCGTCGAGGAACTGACTACCAGCGTGCATGCGCTGTCCGGCGCCAAGCGCGCGGTCCCGGCCAAGGCAGCAGCGAAGAAGCCTGCCGCGAAGAAGGCGGTTGCCAGGAAGCCGGCGGCCAAGCGTACGCGTTGATTGCTGAGGTTCGAAGGCGTGATGGCGGCGCTGGCCGCCGCGATGCCAGCCGGTACCGCCGCTGATTTTCAGGCGGCGGTACCGGCCACAATTCGCGCTTCGTGAGTATTGGACACAGCGCTGAAATCTGCCGCATCGGGCGCCGTGCATCTGGTGCAGACCCTGTTATCAGCCGGAACACAAGTACGCATGGACTCAGGCAAGTCTCGATCCGCACTCGCTGCGAAGGTCGCCAAGGCCGCCAGGGCGACCCAGTCCGCCAAGGATGCCGGAGCCTCCCAGCGTGTCAGACCGAAAGCGATAGCGGCTGGTGCGCGCGCCCTGCGGCGCCGCTCACGCATTGCGCTCGCGATGGCCGGCGGCGGGCCACTGGGCGCGATCTACGAGATTGGCGCGCTCGCGGCCCTGGCCGAGTCGCTCGAGGGAATCGATTTCAACCGGCTCGACATCTATGTCGGTGTTTCGGCGGGTGGCATACTCGGCGCGGGGCTGGCCAACGGCATCACGCCACGTGAAATGTGCCGCATGTTCATCGACGCCGCAAGCGGCGCCGAAGACGATGCGACTCGCGTCGAACCGTTTGATCCGGCGATGCTGATGCGGCCGGCGCTGGCGCAATACTGGACGGGCCTGCGCAAGCTGCCACCCTTGGCCATGCAGGCGGCGTGGCGCTATGTGACCGCGGGTCGCGGCAAGGGCCTTGGGGCCATGCTTGCAGCTACCGAACATCTGCTGCAGGCAATGCCGACCGGCGTGTTTTCCAACGAACCTCTGCGCAAATTCCTGGCGCAGGTGTTCAGCCAGCCTGGTCGCACCGACGACTTTCGCGCGCTCAAGGCAAACCTGTATCTGATTGCCACCGATCTTGATTCCGGCAAGTCGGTCGAGTTCGGTGCGCCAGGGCATGACGCGATTCCGATTTCGCTGGCGGCCACCGCCAGCTCGGCCCTGCCCGGCTTGTTTCCACCGGTCGAGATCAATGGTCGTCACTATGTCGATGGCGCTCTCAAGCGTACCCTGCACGCCTCGGTGGCACTCAAGGAGGATGCGGACCTGGTGTTGTGCTTGAATCCCCTGGTGCCCTATGACGACCAAGCAGTGATCGATTCCGGCGGGCGCGCGCGACGCCTGATCGACGGCGGCTTGCCGATCGTGCTGTTGCAGACCATCCGTGCGGTGATCCATTCGCGCATGGAAATCGGCATGCGCCAATACGGCGACGACTATCCGCACGCCGACGTGTTGTTGTTCGAACCCAATCGTGCCGATGCGGAAATGTTCTTCACCAACATGTTCAGCTATTCGAGCCGTCGCCGGCTTTGCGAACACGCGTATCAGAAGACCCGTGCGGAACTCTGGAAGCGCCGCCACGAACTGGCAGCCTTGCTTGACCGTCACGGCGTCGTGCTCAATCTCGCCGTATTGCGCGATCGCAGCAGAACTCTGGTGGACGGCGTCGACAAACCGCAACGGCCGGC
>JAYTDE010000313.1:0-1691 GCA_043736195.1 Burkholderiales bacterium
CTCGATGCCGCCAGGTACGGGTTTGCCGCGGTCGCTGCATGCCCTGGGTGTATGGACGGTGGCGCTGATCGGTGCGGTCGAACTGCACTGCTTGACGCAGGCGGAAAACCTGCGCCACAGCGCCTGGTCGGTAGCGGCCGCGATGGTGCCATTGGCGCTGACGGTACTGGCGCTATCCAGCGCAGGGCTGCGCCGCCGTTGGCCGGTGGCCGCCCATCCGGCGGCGACGCTGGTATGGGGCGCGGCGCCGCTGTTGCTGCTGATCTGGCTATGGGTGTTCTACGCCAATCTGACCCATGCCGGCGGCTCGGCGCCATTGCCCTACCTGCCATTGCTCAACGCGATTGATCTTGGCCATCTGCTGGCACTGCTGGCGTTCATCGCCTGGCGCGGCGGCGTGCGGGCGGAGGCGACCCTGCCACCGCTGCAAGCGCATTGGATGTTCGCCGCTGTCGGTGGCGCCGGGTTTGTCTGGCTCAATGGCGTGCTCCTGCGCACCATCCACCACTGGGCCGGCGTTCCTTACCGGCTGGAGGCCTTGATGCGCTCGGTATTGACCCAGACCGCGCTTTCCATTTTCTGGACCGTGCTGGCGCTGGCCTTGATGCTGGTGGCCAAGCGGCGCGCGACGCGCGGCCTGTGGTTTGTCGGCGCCGGCCTGATGGCGGCGGTGGTCGCCAAGCTGTTCGTAGTCGACTTGTCCAACATTGGCGGTGTCGAGCGCATCATTTCCTTTATCGGGGTCGGATTGCTGATGCTGATCATCGGCTATGTGGCGCCGTTGCCACCGAAGTCGACGGCGGCAACCCTCACGCGCGGCGAAGTCGCATGAGGGTCGCTGCCTTGCGTAGATACGCAACGAAGGCCTGCGCTCTCGCGGCGTTGCTGCTTGGCTGGCACGCCGCTTCACTGGCTGACACCGGGCTTGCCGCCTTTGCCCACAGGGCTGAACTGGCGCTCACGCCGGGCGCCGCCTTTTACCGTGTCGAGTTGCCCATAGCCGTCCATCAGGGCACGACTCGTGCCGATCTTGCCGACCTGAAGGTATTCAATGCGGCCGGCGAACCGGTGCCGTTTGCGTTCGCCGCCAACGCCGCGCCTGCGCCTGGGGCGGTGCGACAGGCAATGCCGCTGTTTCCCCTGCATGCGCAAGAGCAGGCAGGCAATAGCGCTGCGCTCGACCTGCAGATCCGGCAAAACCCCGACGGCACTCTGGTGCGACTGACTGCGCCGGCGAGCGTATCCACCTCCATGCTGCAGGGTTACCTGATCGACGCAGGTGCCGATCGGCACGCCATCCAGGCAATCGAACTTGACTGGATGCGGTCTGACGAGACTGTCAACACCAGGGTCAACATCGATGCCAGCGAAGATCTCAAGCAATGGCGACGCATGGTCGCCGGCGCGCCCGTGCTGGATTTGAGTTTTGCCGGTCAGCGTTTGCGCCAGAACGAGATCAAGCTCGATCGCCTGCAGTCGCGTTATTTGCGCCTCGAATTCGTCGGCACGCCGGTTGAGCTTTCAAAGGTGAGCGCTGCGCTGGCGCCGCAGTCGCCGGAACCGCAGCGTCGCACGATTGAAGTGGCGGGCAATGCGGTGGCAGGGCGGCCGCTTGAGTATCAGTTCGACCTGGGGGCCGCGGTCACAACCGAGCGAATCGGGTTTGTGCTCCCCGAGCAGAATACTGTCGC
>JAYTDE010000314.1:0-1583 GCA_043736195.1 Burkholderiales bacterium
CCGCGGTGGGCGAACTGATCACCATGAGCCAGTATGTGGACATCATCGTCCCGCGCGGCGGCCGTGGCCTGATCGAACGCCTGATGCGCGAATCGAAGATCCCGATGATCAAGCACTTAGACGGCATTTGCCACGTCTACATCGATGCGCACGCCGACATCGAGATGGCGGTGGCTATCGCCGACAACGCCAAGACCCAGCGCTACGGCACCTGCAACACCATGGAAACCCTGCTGGTGCACGCTGCCATAGCGCCGGCCGTGCTGCCACCGCTGGCCACGATCTACAGCGCCAAGGGCGTGGAGCTGCGCGGCGACGCCGCCGCGCGGCAACTCGTCCCGACCATGAAACCCGCCAGCGAAGAGGATTGGTCCACCGAATATCTGGCGCCGATCCTCGCGGTCAGAGTAGTCGGCGACCTCGACCAAGCGATGGACCACATCGAACGCTACGGCTCGAAGCACACCGACGCGATCGTCACCAGCCACCACGGCAACGCCATGCGCTTCCTGCGCGAAGTCGATTCGGCCTCGGTGATGGTCAACGCCTCCACGCGGTTCGCCGACGGCTTCGAGTACGGCCTGGGCGCCGAGATCGGTATTTCCAACGACAAGCTGCATGCGCGCGGCCCGGTGGGGCTCGAGGGGCTGACCAGCGTGAAGTGGGTGGTGCTGGGTAATGGGCAGGGGCGCGCTTAGGCGGCCCAGGCAGGCGTTCATCCTCCGCGCAGGACTGAGCGACCCGCAGCAGGGAGGGAACATGCAGACGAAGGCCGTAGTGGTTGCACTGGCATTCATCGCAGCCACCGGCGCGGGCGTGGCGCAGAGTCCGTCGTGGCAAGCGAAAATGGAAAGCGAGCGACGCGATGCCGCGGCCGGCAACGTCAGTGTCTTTACCGTCACCCCGCGTTCCGGCCTGGATTCATCATGGGTACCGGGAGTCCATGTCTTTTACAACGCGCCGCAGCCGTTTTGCTATGCATACGTCTTTCCCGGCGATTCGACCCCGCTACGCAGCAAACCGGGAGTGCGCTCGAACGACAGCAGCGCGATCGCCGGCGTGACATTCCTGCCGCCCCGCAGCATCGGGGGCGCCGAAGGCGCGACCTTGATCGAACGCGCCCGCAACATCGCGGTCCGCCAGCACGAAAGATCGCTGCGCCAGACACTCGGCGCGGTCGAGGTAGTGCCCTTCGAATCGTCGCGCCCCGGCACCTGGCTGCTCAAGGCTGCACCGATTGCGCTGCCCAACGGGCAACGCGCGAATTTTCCACTGCACGTGATGCTCGAGCTGAGCCCGCACACGGTCGCCGAGATCAACGTTCACGGTACCGAGGATGACGCCGCTGTGGCACGGCGAATCATCGAAAGCATCAGGACCACCACTGATGCAGGTTGCTATTTTGCTGATCTTGAGCGCCTGTTCAAGGCCATCGAAGTGGCCAAACCGGATGCGCCGACGGCGGCCGAACTGGCCTACACGCTGGCCGCGCGGCAGGCCAAGAGTGACCTCGGCAACCCTGCCTACCAACGCTGGTACCAGAACCAGATGCGTCCTGCATTCAATCGCTTTTTCGGCGACGC
>JAYTDE010000315.1:0-9903 GCA_043736195.1 Burkholderiales bacterium
GCCAGGCCGGCGGCGCGAGTCACAGTGGTGGGCATGCTTTTCGCACGTGGCTGCTTGGCGCCGATGTTGGTGATGTTGATGATGCGCCCGCCGCCCTGCTTGCGCATTTGCGGGATCGCCAGCCGCGCCAGGCGGATCGCACCGAACAGCTTCAAGTCGAAGTCCGCTTGCCATGTGGCATCGGTCACTGATTCGAATTCGCCGGTTGCCGATGTGCCTGCGTTGTTGACCAGGATGTCGAGGCGACCGAAGCTGGCGAGTGCGCCGGCGACGAGGCGTTCGCAATCGTCGGGCTTGCTCACATCGGCCTGAATGGCGGCCACCTTGCCGCCGGCGGCGCGAATGTCCGCAGCGACTGTTTCCAGAAGTTCGCGGCCGCGCGCGGCGATCACCACGCACGCGCCTTCCCTTGCCAGCACTATCGCGGTTGCCTTGCCGATACCTTGAGTGCCACCGGTCACGATCGCGACTTTGTCGCCGAGCTTGAGATCCATCGGGTTTCTCCGTTGTCTTATGTGGCGCATGGCGGGCAGCTGGCGCCGAAGGTCTTGTGCAAGCTGTGATTGTGGCATCAAGCGGAGTGTCGCGCGTTGCTATCGCGGATGATTCGCCAATCATGTTAATTCAGGTGTCCGGCGGTTAACGAAGGTCAATTGCGTTTCTTTTCACGTTGCGCGCGCTCCCGCTTTGAGCATAATTGATGCTTCCAATCATCATGGAGTCATTGATGCAAGAACTTGATTGTGCAAGCTGCAAGTCCCCGACACTGAGACCACCGCACCTGGTGGGTGATGTCTGCTACGCCTTGTGCACGACATGCCTGTTCGAGACCGAGATCGAAGTGCTTGACGGAAATGCAGGCAGCGGGACAGGCTATCGGGTGAAGGGCGTCGCCGGTCTGTCTGCGCAGCAAGAAGGGGATATGCGCAGGCCGGCGGTCGCCACATGAAACGCCGCGCATCGGTGAACAATTGTGAAGTGTGCGTATTCGCACGTGCGAGGGGCACGCCCGCGGCCAATAATTCCTCTACCTGAAATCTGTTCCGACTAGACCTGAAGGAATCTGCGTATGAGCGACCTGACCTGCCCGATGTGCGGCACCGCACCACTCGGAGTGCCCTACCAGTTTGCCGGTAACTGGTTGGCCGCTTGCCGCACCTGTCACTCAGAAGTCGAATTGCGGCACGTCGCAGGTCGCGACGGCGGTGCGCCGAACTTTGCGCTGACCGCGACCATGAAGATGGCGACATTGCGCGAGGCAGAGTACTACCGCCGCCGCACTGTGTTCTAGCGCGCGGGCAGGCGGTACCTGTCGGGGTAAACTTAGGCGGTTGAGGTCGCCACGGTGTATTCGGTCATTCGGCATGTCGCTTTCTCCAGATCCGCGCAATTCCATCACCACAGAAGAAGCTGCCGCGATCGAGACCATCGATCCGGCGGACTTTAACGCGGGCCTTCTGCCAATACGCGGGCTATCGGCCACAGCGCTGCGCATGCGCTTTGGCGTGGAGCGCGAGTGGCGGCGTGAGATGTTGGGCGACCAGCAGGTTGAAGACATGGACGCCGATTCCGGCGCCGGCTATCGCCAGGCATCGGTGCTGGTACCCATCGTCGCCGGTGCCAGTCTGTCGCTGTTGCTAACCCAGCGTACCTCGCACCTCAACAGTCATGCCGGTCAGATCAGTTTTCCGGGCGGGCGGGCCGAAGAGAGCGATGTGGATGCGGTCGATACCGCGCTGCGCGAAGCAGCCGAGGAAATCGGTTTGACGCGCGACCGCGTCGAGGTGATCGGCCGCCTGCCCAAATACTGCACCGTGTCACGCTATGCGGTTACGCCGGTGGTAGCTCTGATACATCCGCCTTTCAAACTCGCCCCTGATCCCAACGAAGTGGCGGAGGCTTTTGAGGTGCCGCTGGATTTCATTCTCGACCCGGCCAACCATCAAAAACGCAGCCGGCCGTGGGAGGGAAGGATGCGCCATTTTTATGCCATGCCCTACGGCCGCCACTTCATCTGGGGCGCGACGGCGGCAATGCTGCGCAACTTCTATCACTTCATGCGCGCTTAGCCAGTTTCCGGCGCGCTTCCAGCGCCACCGCGCGGTCCACCAGGCGCGCAAAGTTGCCCAGAGAGAACAAGTGTGCGTATGCCCGTGCCGCCAATCCGCGCGAGGCCAATGCCTTGTGGTTGGCGGCGCTCAAGCCCGCGAACTTCGCTTCGTCGATGCAGTACATGCCTTGCAGCGTGAGGCCTGCCGAGTTGCCGCTGCCCACCTGCATGGAGAAGGGCGCGAACAGGTCGAGGTCCTTGAAAAACGCACACATCCGCGCGGTCAGGTCGAGATCCTTCTCGTACTCGGACAGCAGGCTTTCGCGCGCAACCCAGTCGGGGCTTGGTTTCCCCTCGCTGTCAAACAGGGTGATGCCGCCTGTGTCGATGTAGGATTTTTCGACGCACACCAGACGATCGTTCTGCATCACGCCATCGGCATAGATCCGGGAAATGCAAAACGGATAGCGCCGCACGAACGCCGGTACATAGTGCGTGTCCAGCCAGCAGTCCGACTCGTCGACAAACAGGTTCTGTCCGTCGGCCAGACCCAAAACCGCCACCGGGGCGAAACTCGCGCCGTGGTCGACACTGGTGAAGACGATCGGATAGTCGCGCTGCGCGATGGCGAACTCGGAAAACGAAATCGCCATGGCGTTGATGCGCTTGGCAAAATCAGGTACCGCGCCGCCGCCGGTCGCCGGTAACAGTACCTTGTGATGTCTTTCGAGCGGCACGATTTCGCCATAGCCGAAGGGCGGGGTTATCTGCATCAGGATTCTTCAAGGGCTGTGGAAGTGGTGCAGACGGGTTCTACAGAATCGGGTGCGCGAAGCTGTTCCTGGAATGTGCTTGTGTCCAAAGTCCGCCGTGGGTTCAGCGGACATGATGGCGGCGTTTCAATCCGTACGCTGCTCGATTCTAGCGCGCCGGCTGTGCTATCTTCGCGCGGCCATGACCGTGCTCGCCCTGATCGCCGCGCTGTTGCTCGAACAGGTCCGCCCCCTGGACAATCGCGCCTTGCTGGCGCGTGTGCTGGACGCGGCGCTGGAATTCCTGGAGCACAACGTCAATAGCGGTCAGCGCATGCACGGCAAGGTCGCCTGGTTCATCGCGATACTGCCCACGCTGGCGGCGACGCTTGCGATCTATCTGCTGCTCTATCAGTTGCATGTATCGCTCGCCTGGGCATGGAATGTCGCGGTTCTCTACCTGACCATGGGTTTTCGCCAGTTCAGCCATCATTTCACCGATATTCATCGGGCGCTGATCGATGGCGATCTGCCGCGTGCACGTCGCCTGACCCGTGAGTGGCGCGGCCGGCCCGCCGATGATCTCAACACCGTGGAGGTGGCGCGGGTGGCGATCGAAGAGGCGTTTTCGGCCTCGCACCGTCATGTATTCGGCGTGCTCTTCTGGTTTGCCTTCCTTCCCGGACCGACCGGCGCGGTCTTGTACCGCCTGGCACTGGCTCTGCGGCAGCGCTGGGCGGATAAGCCGACCGGGTTTGGCGATTTCGCAACGCAGGTGTTCAGTCTGATCGACTGGCTGCCGTTGCGCCTGACAGCGACCGGGTTCGCGATTGTCGGAAACTTCGAGGATGCGGTGTATTGCTGGCGCAACCAGGCGCGCAAATGGCGCGATCCGGAGCTCGGTATTGTGCTGGCTGCCGGCGCCGGGGCGATTGGCGTTACGCTCGGCAAGCCGCTCAAGGAGGGGGTGACGCCAGAGGGCCTCACTATCGATGAGCGCGCCGAGATCGGCTGCGGCGACGAGGCTGACGCCGGATTTCTTTCAAGCACAGTGGGTCTGGTATGGCGGGCGCTCGTATTGTGGTTGTTGCTTTTGATTCTGCTGGCGATCGCCTATTGGGTATCTTGAGGTTTCGACTGGGGCGACAACCTGCCCACGTCGAGCTTTTGCCGGCGCAAGGTCGACGCAAGGTCGACGCAAGGTCGACGCAAGCGCCGGCCGAATCTCCGCCAAGAACCGCCGACGTCGACGCGCCGGGCTGTTCACTGTCAAGCATGGGGCCGCTGGCGGCCGCAGCGCCAGCAGGCGGTGAATTGGCCATCCAGCCATTCTTCGCATTGCGGGCAGGTCCAGGCCGGGCCTTGGCCCCAGTTGCCGCCTTGCAGGTCGGCCAGCAGGGCGCGGGCGCGGTCGAGATCGCGCGGGTCTTCGATCCAAATTTCCGGCCAGCACTGGTCGAACGGCAATTCACCGGCTAAGCGAACCAGGTTCTCGTTACGCAGAAAACTTGCGATACCGGCGGAGTCGAGCAGGTTTTTGAGATGCGTGGCCTCGACCAGATGGCGCGCGCGGGTCAGGCGAATCATGCACCGATTTCGCCACGGAACTTGCAGAAAAGTTCGTGCCGGCGTGCATCCACCCGGCCGGCGGCGAGCGCCGCTGAGAGACCGCAGCCGGGCTCACGGTCGTGGCGGCAGTTGGCAAAGCGGCAGTCACCGAGGAAGGGTGTGAAATCGGTAAAGCCGGCGGTGAGGGTGGCGACATCGAGATTGTGGATCCCCACCTCCTGCATGCCGGGACAATCGATCAACGTCGAATGGGGGTCGATTCGATAGCGCCGCGAAAATGTGGTGGTATGGCGGCCGGCGCCCAATGCCAGCGAAATTTCTCCCGTGACCGCGGCGGCGCCTGGTACCAGGGCGTTGACCAGCGATGACTTGCCCATGCCCGATTGACCGGCCAGCACGGTAGCATGGCCTTGCAGTCGCAGTACCAGTTCATCGGTACCGCGGGGCGCCGCGGCCGCACCGCCGCCTACCGGCCGAGGCTTGGCGGCGATCTCGATCACGCTGTGACCGGCCCGCGCGAAAACCGACACGCGTTCACGTGCCGCGTCGACACCGGGCAGATCGGTCTTGTTCAGCGCGATCAGTGTTTCGATCCCGGCGGCATGCGCCAGAAGCAGCACGCGGGTGACGAACTCGTCGGAAAACCAGGGATCCACCGCCACCAGAACCAGTAGCTGATCCGCGTTGGCGGCGATCGCCTTGTGTTTGTATGCGTCAGCCCGTTCAAGGTAGCTTACGCGCGGGAGAATGGTATTGATCACGCCTTGCGCGGGCCCGGTTGGCTGCACCGTGACGCGATCGCCACAGGCTGCTTCGCGTTTCTTGCCGCGCGCCACGCAATCCAGATACTCGCCGGCGTCGGTTTCCACTTCGTAGCGCCGTCCGAATACCGCGATGACCGTGCCGACGGCGTCGCTCACGATACGTCTTGCGAGGTTGTCAGCATGCTTGCGCCGTCGGTTCGGCTTTTGCCAGGGCAGGGGGTCCGCCAGTATCGCGCACGATCAAGGCGACAGCCCCTTGAGACGACCAATCCGAATAAAGGCAGGTGGGTGCGAATCGTAGAAGGCAGAGTGCAGCGGGTCGGGCGTCAGGGTGGCGGCGTTGTCGTTGTAGATCTTGGTCAGCGCGGCGATCAAGTCGGCAGCCGATGTTTGCTGTGCCGCATAGGTGTCTGCCTCGAATTCATGCTTGCGTGACGACAGGCTCATCAGCGGGGTCAGCATGAAGGTGAATACCGGCAGCGCAAGCGCAAGCAGGATCAGGGCCATGGCCGGGCTGGCGCTGTCGACGCCCAAGCCGATAAAAAACCATGACTGGTCCATGAGGAAACCCAGCAAAGCGAAAAAGCCCAGGCTCACGGTGAACGCCAAGGCGATGCGCTTGACGATGTGCTTGTGACGAAAGTGCCCGAGTTCGTGAGCCAACACCGCTTCGATCTCGTTGTGTGCCAGTTTCTGGACAAGCGTGTCGAACAGCACAATGCGCTTGGCCGCGCCGAAACCGGAAAAGAACGCATTGCTGTGGCGCGAGCGCTTCGAGCCGTCCATAACGAACAGTCCACCGGCACGAAAGCCGCAGCGCGCCAGCAGGGATTCGATGGCCGATTTGAGCGTGCCTTCCTCAAGCGGCGTGAACTTGTTGAACAGCGGCATGATCACGGTGGGAAACAGAAACAGAACCAGCAACTGAAACGCGCAATAGGCAAGCCACGCGTAAAGCCACCATTGACCGCCGGTGCTGTTGATGAACCACAGAATCGCCAGCACCAGCGGGGCGCCGAGTGCCGCACCCAGCAACACGCCCTTGATGGCGTCGGTGGCGAACAGGCGGCGCGTCATCTGGTTGAACCCGAAACGGACTTCGATGCCAAAGGTGCGATGCCAGGTGAACGGCAGTCCCGCCACGCCCAGAGCGGCGGCCACCGCCGCCACCAGCGCAAGCTCGCGCATATAGCCAGCGGGCATGGCGCCAAGGGCGGCCGCGATCAACTGCAGCCCGCCGCCCAGAGTGAGCGCCAGCAGTATGGTGGTATCCACCACCGCTTCCAACATGCCGAAGCGGGTGCGTGCCACGGTGTAATCGGCGGCGCGCTGGTGGGCCGCCAGGTCAATGCTGCCGGCGAATTCGGCAGGCACCTGGCCACGGTGCGCCAGCACATGTGTGGCATGGCGGCGCGCCAGCCACAAGGTGAGGGCCAGCGAGGCCAGCGCGGCGCCGATAAACAGCAAAGTCAGAGCGTGCATCGAGGGAAACCCGGAAGCGGTGTGCGACAATCGAGTGGACCTTCGATTATCGCGCAAAGCAGATGGCTCAAGACCAAAACAACCTGATCTGGATCGACATGGAGATGACCGGCCTGGCGCCGGAATCCGACCGCATCATCGAGGTCGCGATCGTGATCACCGACTCCAACCTCAATACCGTGGCCGTAGCGCCGGTGCTGGTGGTACATCAGGCCGATGCGGTGCTGGCCGGGATGGACAACTGGAACAAGTCGACGCACGCCAAATCGGGACTGATCGACAAGGTCAAGGCTTCGACCCTGGACCAACGCGCGGTCGAACTGCGCATGCTTGACTTTCTGAAACTGCACGTGCCCAAGAGCGCCTCGCCGATGTGCGGAAACTCGGTATGCCAGGACCGGCGTTTCATGGCGCGCGGCATGTCCGAACTCGAAGCCTGGTTTCATTACCGCAATCTCGATGTCTCCACCTTGAAAGAGCTGGTCAAGCGCTGGAAGCCGGAATTGGCCAAGGGCCTCACAAAACACGGCAAGCACGAAGCACTCGCCGACATCTACGAGTCGATCGAAGAACTCAAGTATTACCGCGAGCACTTCATCCGCATGTAAGTTGCGATAGAGGCAGATGTGAGCGCGGCGTTCAGGCCTTGTTGCGCGCTTCGGTTGCACGATTTTTCGCGTTTAGAACCTTGATCAGGCCTTCAATACCGTCGACTGCGATGACGTCGTTGAACTGGTTCTTGTAGGTCTCGATCAGACGCGCGCCGAGCACGTTGATATCGACCACCTTCCAGGCACCGCCACTGCGTTCCAGGTAGTAGTCGAGTTGCATCGGCTCGCCACCTTTGGATTTCACCAGCGAGCGGACCACGGCATCGGTGTCGCCTGCCTGCATGCGCAATGGACGATACTCGATTACCGTGTCGGGCTGATAGCTGGCAAACGCGCCGGCATAGGTATTGGTCAGCAGTCGGGAGAATTCACGTACCAGCGCCTGCTGCTGTTCGGGCGTGGCACGTGGCCAATGGCGGCCGGTTGCCGTACGCGTCATGCTTTGCAGATTCATGTGCGGGAAAACCCGGGTTTCGACCAGTGCGATGATTTTTTGGCGATTGCCCAAGGCAATGTCACGGTCGGCATTGATGGCGGCGGCGACTTCGGCGACGGCGCGCTTGATGATGATGTCGGGCGCTTCCTGCGCCCAGGCCATGTTGCCGAGTATGCCGGCCGCGAGTGCCAAACCAAGTAATTTGAGCGACAGGCGCTGGGTGCCGTCTCGAACGGCGTGGGTTGCGGAAGAATGTAGTTTCACGGCGGGCTCCATGGCGCGTTTTCAATGGCGCAGGATGCGCCATTTCCCTTAGAACGCACAACTACGAGAAAGGTGCGCAGGAATTTGCCGGATTCGAAAAAATGATGGCTGACAGTGTCGGAACACCAGAAAAGCGGATTTCAGTCGCGGTAGGAGGGTGATTCGCGGTCGAGTTTACGCAGCAGCGCGCGCCGCTCCAGCGCTGCGTACTTACTCATTACCGGCCCGTCGGCCATATAGCGCCGGGCCATGCTGGTGGCCAGTGCGTCCGACGGCAGGCTGTAATCGACATGGCTGCCCAGCACGTCGACTTGCACCTTGCAGGCGTTCTCCAGCCAAACCATGAGGTTGAATGCCTCACCGATATCGCGACCGCAGGCCAGCCGTCCGTGATTGCGCAAAATGATGGCGTTATGGCTGCCGAGATCGCGCGCCAGTCGCTCGCGTTCGTCGATATCCGCGGTCGGTTCCCCGTAATCGTGATAGCCAATCGCGCCGTAAAAGCGCATGCTGGTCTGGGTCAGCGGTAGAAGGCCATCTTTCATGGCCGAAACTGCCATGCCGGCGCGGGTGTGGGTGTGCAGCACGCAGCCAAGGTCGGGCCGCGCCCCATGCACCGCGCCATGAATCACGAAGCCCGCCTGGTTGACTGGATAGCCGGGTTCCGGCTGCATGACAACGTTGCCTTCGAGGTCAAGCTTGCAAAAGCACGAGGCCGTCATTTCCTCGTACAAAAAACCCATTGGGTTGATCAGAAAGTGCCCGAGTGCGTTCGGTACCTTGGCGGTGATATGGTTGTATATCAGGTCGCTCATGTCGTAGCGGGCCACCAGTCGGTAACAGGCGGCGAGTTCAACGCGCGTTTGCCATTCGGCGGCGCCGACACGGGCGCGTACGCCGCTATCGGTAGAGGTGGTTTCCACGGCGGGCATCCATGCAGGTAAGTCGGCAATTCACAGAGTTTGGCTTGAGTTGCGTGCATGACAATGCCTTCCACCCGAGCCAGGCTGGAGAAGGCAAGCGAACCGGCTATAATTACAGACTCCCGAATCACCGGACGACAAATAATCATGGCCGAACGCAAACGCACCCGCCGCAACACGCTTGAGCGTCGTTGCCTTTCCAAGGTATTCAAGCGCATGTTCGCCGGCGCACCGAAGGCCACCTTCAAGATGCTGGAGAAGATCAAGCGCGCCTGATACGCAGGCGTTGCTCAAAAAAGGCTGCTTGCGAGCGGCTTTTTTTTTCGCGCGGGCAGTCAAGAGCGCCCGCGCAAATCAGGCTACCAGATGCGCGTCGCCGCGCTGTGGCACCGTCACATGGGGCCATTTGAGTGTGGCACGGATTGTTTCGGCGAATGCAATTGCGGTTTCGTGCTCGCCATGTACCACGAAGGTCCGGCCCGGCGGCCTCTTGAACGCCTTAAGCCAGTCAAGCAGGCCGGCGCGGTCGGCATGCGCCGACAGGCCGCCGATGGTGTAGAGCCGGGCTTTGACCGGCACCCGTTGGCCGAACAGGCGGATTTCGCTGGCGCCGTCCACCAGGCGCCGCCCGAGCGTGCCTTGCGCCTGAAAACCCGTGATCAGCACCGCTGACTGGCGACGCGGCAGGTTTTGCGCCAGATGGTGCAGGATGCGGCCGGCGTTGCACATGCCGGAGGCGGCGATGATCACCGCGCCTGCCGATTGTCGGAGCCGTGTCATGTCGCAACGCATTCTGCTGATCCAGGGCCATCCGGACGCGACGCGGCGTCATCCGGCTTCGTCGGCATCGCGCCGGTACACGAGGCTTTGATCGGCCAGGTTGGCAATCTGGATTTTGACAGCGTTCAGAAGCATGTGCGAAAAATGCATTGGCTGGGCATGGACGCGGCTTGAGGCGCACCTTGATCGCATGGCGCATACCCGAAGTGCGCCCTACTTCGTGAACGAATCCTTGAGCGTTGTGACGCGGTTGAACACGGGCTTGCCCGCGA
>JAYTDE010000316.1:0-3170 GCA_043736195.1 Burkholderiales bacterium
TATCACGTGGTGGTTGAAACACCGGATGCCAATCTCTCCAAGGGCATGCGCCAGTTGAACGGCGTTTACACCCAGCGCTTCAACCGTAGCCACAGCCGGGTGGGGCATGTATTTCAGGGGCGCTTTAAAGCCATCCTGGTTGATAAGGACAACTACCTGCTGGAGCTGGCTCGTTACGTCGTCCTGAACCCGCTGCGCGCGAAAATGGTCCGGCGTCTCGAACAATGGCCGTGGAGCAGCTACCTCGCCACCTGCGGGCAAGCTGCCAATCCGGGCTGGCTGCAAGTGGACTTCGTGCTTTCGCAATTTGCATCACAGCGCGCCCGTGCCATCGCCAGGTATGTTGCGTTTGTGCATGAGGGCGCGAAGCTATCCAGCGTATGGAGCCAACTGCAAGGGCAGGTTTATCTTGGCTCGGAAGCGTTCGTCAAAAAAATGCAGTCCTTGGTGGACAAGAAGCCTGCGCTCACCGAAATTCCGCGCGTACAACGACGCGCGCTCAAGCGGGCGTTATCCGAGTATGCCGATGCGTATACGCGCAATAAAGCCATTGCCCTTGCTTATTTGTCGGGGCAGCATACGATGGCTGCCATTGCGGAGCATTTTGAGGTGCATTACACGACCGTTAGCCGATTGGTGAAAGCCCATGAAGCAGATCAACAGAGGTAGAATGTGATAATGAAAGACCTGACCCCAGATGGTGGACCCGATGGTGTGACCCCAGATGGTGCTCCCCTTATGCGAGCCACGATCCGACTAAACTACCTGGCACTCGACCAGACTGTTCGCCTGCACTGTTACGACCGCAACCTCTGTCCGTGAGGCAAACATTTGCCATTTTACGTTAAACGAACAGTATTGAGACTTGATGCCTTCGTATTTGTTAATCCATTTTCAAACCAATTGCCTTTACCACTTTAGCGTACTTGGCAATCTCGCTCTTCAAATACGCACTTGCATTTTCGGATGATGTGCCCACCGGGTCAACGCCCATCGCGGTGTAGCGCTCGCGCAGATCGACCGATTCCAGCGCTTTCATCGCTTCACGATTAAGGCGCGCGACGACGTCCCTGGGCGTCGCGGATGGAACCAGCAGCATGCCCCAAAGTGTGTGTTCGTAGCCCGTTACACCGGCTTCCGCCAACGTCGGAACATCGGGCGCTACGGCGGCACGCCTGGCGCTGGTCACCGCCAGGGCTTTCACCTTGCCGGCTTTAGCCAGCGGCAGGCCGACCGGCAGGCCGGCGAAATACATCATGACCTGTCCGGAGATGACATCGGTCGCCGCTTGCGACCCGCCCTTGTACGGCACATGCGTCATGTCGAGCCCGGCCATCGAACAGAACAACGCCGACGCGATATGATCGGAGTTGCCCATGCCAGCGGACGCGTAGTTGAGCTGGCCGGGGCGCGCCTTGGCGAAGGTGATGAGTTCCTTGACGGTTTTCGCCGGCAGCGACGGATGCACGATGAGGATGTGCGGCGTGGTGCTCACCTGTGTTACGGGCACGAAATCGCGCGCGACGCTGTAATTGAGCTTTGCGTATGCGCTCGCACTGACCGCGATGCCCGCGTTGGCGATCAACATGGTGTAACCGTCCGGCGGGGCTTTCGCCACGAGTTCGGCGGCGATGTTCGCGCCCGCTCCGGGGCGGTTATCCATCACCACCTGCTGGCCGAGGCCTTCGCCCATTTTCTGCGCCAGCAGGCGGCCGATCACGTCGGTGGTGCTGCCGGGAAGAAAACCGACGAGCATGCGCAGGGGTTTTGCGGGGAACGATTGTGCTACGCAAATTGCAGCCGGCAATGCGCCAGCCGCGAAAGCAATAAATTGAGCAGTGAACTTCATGACGTTCTCCCGGAAGGTGATGAAACGATCATTGCAGGGTGACTCCTGCCGCCTTTATTATCTGGGCCATCCTGGCATAGTCAGCCTTGATCGTTTCGGCAAATCGTTGCGGAGTATTGCCGTAATTTACAAATCCGAAATCGGCTATACGCGCCTGGACGTCTGCGTACTTGAGCGCTTTAACGGCTTCCTGGTTTAGTTTATGGATGATTTCGGCCGGTGTCGCGGATGGCGCGAACAATCCCGCCCACGCCTCGAAGGTTAGAGGTGTGCCTTGTTCGGCGAGCGTCGGCGTTTCGGCCAGCAGCGGAAGGCGTTTCTCGCCCGCAAGCCCGAGCGCATGCAACCTGTGCTGCTTTATCAGTGCGGCGACGATTGGCACACCCGCGAAGGCAACGGGAATCTGGCCCGCCACAACGTCCATCGCAGCCTGTGGCGCACCCTTATACGGAACATGGACGAGGGTTGTGCCGGTTTGCCGCATAAAAAGTTCCATCGCCAGATGCTGCGCACTTCCGTTTCCGCCGGATGAGAACTCCAGTTTGCCGGGGTGTGCTTTGGCGAGTTGCACCAGTTCGCGCGTTGTTTTCGCCGGCACGGACGGGTGCGCGATCAAGACGAATGGAATGCCGACCATCTGTGTAATGGGCGCAAAGTCGCGCATCGGCGCATAGCGAACGCTCTTTTGGAGATTAGGCAGCATCGTCATGATTCCGTCGTTGGCCGCAAGCAGCGTATAGCCGTCTGCCGTGGCCCGCGCCACGCGTTCCGCGCCAATCTGACCGGCTGCGCCGGGCTGCGCTTCGATTACAAAAGGCTGGCCGAAGGCGTGAGTAAGCTTTTCCGCGACCAGTCGCGTGACGATCTCGACGGAATTCCCTGGTCCAAGCGGAATCACGATCTTGACGGGCTTCGCAGGATACGCACTCGGCGTCTCCTGAGCGATTGCCGAATCTACATATATGCAAGCGACAGTGATAGAGGTTACTGCGAATACGTACTTCAGAGAGATTTTCATGTGCGCCTCCTGATTTAGAAAAAATCCACGCTCCTACGCCTGATTCGTCGCGGTTAAAAGATACGTTTCTTCGGGATAGGACACGCCGTCACCATCGGAATAGGCTGCCAATTGCTTCATCACGCTGACGCCAATATTCCTGCGCGCATCGGGATCGGCATTTGCGATTGCCGGTGCAACAGGCGTCGCGGCGAGATGATCCAGAGCGAACTTGTCTAGCTTCGGCAAACGTATATTGATGCGGGCTATGCGTACTTCGACATCAAGAAATCCTGCTTCGGCAGCTAAACGTTGCAACTCCTC
>JAYTDE010000317.1:0-3881 GCA_043736195.1 Burkholderiales bacterium
TGTGCGGCCGCGCGGGACGCACAGTCGCTGGCGCGTGGTGCAAGCGCAGAGCCCTGATCTCAGCGCAGGAAGCGTCTGATTCCCATCAACAGCGAACCGGCCAGCAGCATGGAGAGCATCGAAGGTTCGGGTACGCTGGCAACGGCGCTCAGTTCGGCCGGCCAGTAGCTGGGCAGGCGGTCCCATGGATTGGGCGCGGAGGGATCGCCGGGCACATAGCGGTCGTCGGTGACATAGACATAGCCGATGTTGCGGGCCTGTGCCTCACCCACCAGGGCACGCATGGCGTCGGCGCTGGCCGCGTTGTAGAAGAGGCTCGCCTGCTGTTGCGCAGCCGCGGTCGACATCCAGGGTTCGCTGGCTGCGCCGGCATAGGTGCCGCTGCCGTTCTCCAGCGTCACCAGGGTGTCGGCGACGCCCAGGTATTCAACCGGTGCCGCGGTGCCGGGGTTGCCCACGATCAGCCCGCCCGGCCGCGCCGCGCGCAAACCCTGCGCCACGGTCTGGTAGAACGGCAAGGCAGTCAACTGGTTGGACATCTCATCCAGGAAGATGCCGTCGACCTTGTACCAGTCGGCGTAGCGTTGGGCGTCGGCCAGGACATCGGCAGTGCTGCGCGTGGGCGGCAAGCCAGTGACGCAATTGCCGATGCCGTAGCAGGTGTACACATAGCCCAGCACCTTGCCGCCAGCGGCGCGAAAGCCGGAGATTGCACCCGCATAGTCGCTGTTGAAGGCAGTGCCCGGACCATTGTCCGGATTCATGATCGCGGTGACGCGTGCACCGGCAGCCGCCGCGGCGCTCAGGTCGTTCCAGTAGTTTTGCGCCGGATCGAAGGAGGGATAGAAATAGGCCGGCACCAGGAGCTGAGTGGCTGATGCGGCACTGCTGACGGCGAGTGTCAAGGCAAGGGCGCCGAAAAAGCGAATGGACATGGCAACGCTCCGCTGGAAAAGTCCATATGGCAATGTCGCAGGGTAGTCTTACGCCGGGCTTACAGGGGGCGACTCTCAAGACCTGCGCGCGGGCGCCACACGCTATTTGCCGCTCTTCAAGTCATCCCGGATGCGCGCAAGCACACGCTTGTCCAGCAGGTCTTTCTCGCGATAGTCTGTTTTGGTCTTGATCAGGCCGTCGATGTTGAGTACGCGCACCGACGTCCCGTCGATCAGCAGCTCTCGAATATACGGCTGCACGGATTCGTAGGTTTCGCCGTTGGCCGCGAACAGCAAATCCACCAGAAGATCGTCGGCGACGCGGATGTTCTCAACCTCGCCTGTTGCTGCCGGAACGAACCAATCAGGGTCCAGGTCCTTGGACGACGGCAAGAAATCGAGCGCGCGAATGATCTTTTCGCCATTCATGCGCGTTGCCTTGACCAGTACGTCGATATCCTCGGTTGCGCGCAGGTAGCCGTTGAGACGCACGGCCTGCCCGCCCACCAGCACATACTCGACTCCTTGCTCGTGAAAGCGCGACAGCAGTCGAACCAACGGGTTGTCGGTTTTCATTCGGTGTTGAGCGCGCGCGCCGCTTCGAGTTGGCGCGCGGCATCGATGCGATTGAAATACTCGTGCGTGCCGCGCATGACGCCGCGCACGACCGGCGGCATTGTGCCGCGCATCATGGCGTCGAGAAGCTGCCCGCGCCGGTGGGCCTTGACCGGGTCAAGCTCGATTTCCGACCGATTTTGATCGCCGACGATGCGCATGGCGCAAGTGTAGGCGGCTTGCCTTCGGGCGGCAAGTTTCGATCGGCCCTGCCGCACTGGGTCAGCGTGGCGACCACTGTCCCTGCGGCTTGGGTCTTGCCGTTGGTGCCGCGGCGCAGGATTGCCGTCGGCACGCCGATTTCGGCTAAAACGAAAAAAGCCTTGCTCGACGTTGCGCCGGAGCGGGAATCAAAAACTAATCGCAGTACCGTTTGGCAAGCGCATTCAGAGGATCGCGGAAGTCATCAGCTGCGTCGCTGTTGCGCAAGCCGGTGACAGGCTGGCTGGTAAATATAAAGAGAATTTTTTTCGACAAATTGCTTTTCCAGGCGGCCCGCGTCAAAGTGTAAAAAAAGCCGACGCTTCTTGCGACTCCGGCCGCCTCCTTTGCCGCACCTTTGGTGTGCAGTCTTTGGCGTCGCCGCAGCTGGAGCGCCTGTTCGAAGGTGGATGCGGGCCTTGCCCAGCCCCGTTGCCCGGATCATGCGCTAGAGTTCGTTCCGACTGCATATCATCCTGACCAAGGCCATGACCGAACTCGACCGTTTTCTTGCCGCCCGCGACTTCCTGCAAACCCATTCGACCGACTACTCGCGCGCTACGGCTGAGTTTCAATGGCCAGCGCTCGAACACTTCAACTGGGCGCTTGACTACTTCGATCACATCGCGCGCGACAACCCTGCGCCGGCCTTGCGCATCCTCGAGGAGACTGGCGCCGAGGCCTCGCTCAGCTACGCGCAGCTGGCAACGCGCTCGAACCAGGTGGCAAATTTCCTGCTGCGCAATGGCGCGAAGAAGGGGGATCGACTGCTGCTCATGCTGGGCAACGAGATTCCATTGTGGGAAACGATGCTGGCGGCGATCAAGCTGGGTGTGGTGGTGATACCCGCGACGCCCCTGCTGTCGGGCGCGGATCTGCTGGATCGCCTGGAACGCGGCAAGGTGGCGTTCGTCATCACCAATGCGACGGGCGCGGCCAAGTTCGATGAACTGCCGGCGGCGGCGCGGAAGGGCATTCATCGCATGCATGTCGGCCAGGCACGCGATGGCTGGACCGACTATGCGCGCGCCTACGTCGACGCCGCGACGTTCATACCCACCTTGCGACCGGGCGCACGCGACCCCTTGCTCGAATACTTCACCTCCGGCACCACCTCCAAGCCGAAACTGGTGCAGCACACCCAGGCCAGCTACCCGGTCGGTCACCTGTCCACCATGTACTGGCTGGGCCTGAAAAAAGGCGATGTGCACTGGACCATCAGCTCGCCCGGCTGGGCCAAGCACGCCTGGAGCTGCGTTTTCGCGCCACTGAATGCGCAGGCCTGCATCTTCATCTACAACTACACCCGCTTCAACGGCCCGGCGATCTTGGAGGTGCTGGTCAAGAATGGCGTACAGACCCTGTGCGCGCCGCCGACGGTGTGGCGCATGCTGATCCAGGAGAACCTCAAGGGCTGGCCGGTCAAGCTACGCGAGCTGATCTCCGCCGGCGAGCCGCTCAACCCCGAGGTGATCGAGCAGGTGCGTGCCGCCTGGGGCCTGACCATTCGCGATGGCTTCGGGCAAACGGAGACCACCGCGATGATCGGCAATTCACCGGGCCAGGCGCTCAAGCCTGGATCGATGGGCCGCCCGCTGCCCGGCTACCAGGTGGCACTGCTCGATCCCGACGGTAGCCCGGCGGACGAGGGCGAAATCTGCATCGACTTGTCGCGCCGGCCACTGCCGCTGATGAACGGCTATGCCGGTGACGAAGCGAAGAACGCAGAAGTCATGCGCGACGGCTTCTATCATACCGGCGATGTCGGGGCGCGCGACGCCGACGGCTACATCACTTACGTGGGGCGTGCCGACGATGTGTTCAAGGCATCCGGTTACCGCATCAGCCCGTTCGAGCTTGAAAGCGCCCTGATCGAACATCCGGCGGTGGCCGAGGCGGCGGTGGTGCCCTCGCCCGACCCGGTGCGCGGCTTCGTGCCCAAGGCCTACCTGATTCTCACCGCGGGGCACGCGCCGGATGCGCAAACCGCAGCCAGCATTTTTGCCTTCATGCGCGAGCGGGTATCGGCCTACAAACTGGTGCGACGGATCGAATTCAGTGACTTGCCCAAGACCATCTCCGGCAAGATCCGCCGGGTCGAGCTGCGCGGGCAGGAAAAGGCACGGCTGC
>JAYTDE010000318.1:0-5372 GCA_043736195.1 Burkholderiales bacterium
CGCCTCATGGACGCCAACACAGATCGCGATCAGTAGGCCCGCTCAACTCGCGCGCCTAATTGCGTCCAAATTCGTCAACCGACCTGCGGAAAGTAAGCCAAGATGATGCGCGCCGGGTCGGCTTGAGCAAGGGGCTGGGCCTGCCTTCGCTCTACGCGCCCGGTGAGAATTACGTGATGGCGTTTCTTTCCGCGCTCGGTACGCCGATCGCGCGGCGCTTCGAGATATGGGTGCCGGATGCAAGCGGTGAAGCGCTGATATTGGCATCCGGTGATTGCGATCTCGACCGTGACTTCGTCGCCGCGCATGCGCAAACCCGCTTGTCGGCCGGCGAAAGCCCGGTGGGCTTGGCGTGGGCGACCGGGCTGCCTGCGCTGAGCGAATCGATCGGTGAAGACGGCTCGCCGGTGGGCTTGTCTGCGCGCAAAGCCGGGTTGGATGCGATGCTGGCGTTTCCGGCTCTCGAGAACCGGCACTGCAAGGCGATTGTCGCGATGTATTTTTAGGCGCGGCAGCCGGGTGACGCACCGGCAATCACGGCTGGCGACGCGGCACTGAAGTGGCGCGACCGAGCGCGACTGGCGACGGGCGCCGCTGCGGTTCAATCAGGTCCGCAGCCAGGCGCGCCGCAGGCGCGCCGCGGTGCCGCCGACCCGCGCTTCGGCCTTGAGTTCGACCGTGATCTCCGCGCGACCTAGACGCACTTCGCGCTCGATCAGTTCGTCACGGCGGAAAGCATGGACTTTTACCGTGCTGCCAAGCGGGCGCCGTTCGAGCAGGGTTTCGAGCGAACTCTTGCCAACCTTGAGGCCGTCGACGGCGACCAGCACATCGCCGGCGGAAAGCCCGGCTTGCTGCGCGCCGCCGCCGTCGAGCACGTGGGTGAGCTTCACGCCGTCGGGCGTAGCGGCAAGGCGCGCGCCCAGGCCCGGCTTGGCGCCGGCGTCGACACGCAACTCGATGCCGACAGTCGCCAGCAGTTTCTTCAGCGGTAGTTCGTCGGTGCCATCGATGGCGGCATCGAGAAGGCGTTTGATCTGGCCTGCGAGTGCCGGCGCGGCGGTGATCGCAGCCCGGCGCACACCGTCTTCCGGCACGCCGCGGCCGGCGCTGTCAAATGGCGCGCCATAGTCGCGCCACAGGGCCAGCATCACATCATCCAGTGAAGCGTGACCGCCGCTGCCGCTGCGCAACAGCAGGTCCAGGCACAAGCCCACCAGCGCGCCCTTGGTGTAATAGCTGACCACCGCGTTGGGCGCGTTCTCGTCTTGCCGGTAATACTTGGTCCAGGCGTCGAAGCTGGAATCACCGACCGATTGCTTCATGCGGCCGCTGCCGCGCAGCACGCCCTGCGCCGTCTTGGACAGCAGGCTCAAAAAGTCCGCTTCGTCGATCACCCCTGAACGCACCAGGAACAGGTCGTCATAGTAGGAGGTGAAGCCTTCGAAGGCCCACAACAGGCGCGTGTAATTTTCCTGCGCCAAGTCGTAGGGCGCGAATGCGGCAGGCTTGATGCGCTTGACGTTCCAAGTGTGAAAATATTCGTGGCTGCACAGACCCAGAAAGGTGCGGTAGCCCTCAGGCATGCCGCGCATGCCGGCATGCGGCAGGTCATTGCGCGCGCAGATCAGCGCCGTCGAGGCACGGTGTTCAAGCCCACCGTAGTCATCACCCACCGCCATCACCTGAAACACATAGCGGTCGAATGGCACGTTTGCGGGCCCGGCGTTGCGACCATGGAAAAAGCGCAGTTGCTGCTCGCAGATTTTTTTCAGGTCGGCGATGAGGCGCCGGGTATCGCAGTCGTGGTGGCCGGTGATCGCCACTTCGTGCGGTACGCCACAGGCTTGATACGCGATCAGGGTAAAGCTGCCCATCTCCACCGGGTGGTCGATCAACTCGTCGTAATTGGCGGCGCGATACAGGCCGAAGGCGTGCAGGCGGGTGCCGCGCGCGCGCGGCAGCGTGGTGGCCACGCGCCAGGCGGCATAGGTGCGACTCCTGGGCGGCAGGATCTCGACTTCGTGCGGCGCGTCTTCAAAGCCGGCCACGCGCAGGAATACGCTGGTGCCGTTGAAAAAGCCGTGCGACTGATCCAGGTGTGCGGCACGCACCGAAAGATCCCAGGCGTAGATGTCGCAGGTAACGGTGAGCGGCCCCTTGCAGGGGGCTGCCGCCCAGCTTTGTTTGTCGAGCTTTTCGAGCGCCACCGGGCCGGCGCGGTCGCGAGCCCCGATGCGCACGATGTTGCGCGCGAATTCGCGGATCATGTAGCTGCCGGGAATCCACACCGGGAGCGACAGCCGCTGGCCCAGTGCCGCCGGCTGCGGGATGGTCAGCGTCACCTCGAACAGATGGGCCTGCGGATTGATCGGGACGATGCGGTAGCGGAGCGGAGGGGCAGGTTTCATCGGCTTATCGGGGCTCCGGGTCGGGTGGCGTCAAGGGCAGGTCGTCGCGTGTATCGATGTCGCGCAGGACACCCGGATCATCGCATTCGATCAGTTGCAGAAGGCCGGGATTGGCGCGCACGATGTGGCGTGCCCCGGCGTCGCCCTCGAGCCTCTGTAGCTGATCGCGGAAGCGCGCGCCAATGCCGACCGGATGGCCGCGTTCACCGTGGTAGCCGGCGGCGACCAGGTCGGCGCCGGCAGCCAGCGCACGCCCAATACTGGCGTGGGACTCGGTTCGAATGAAGGGCATGTCCGCCAGGGCGACCACCCAGCCATCTGCATCAGCGCTCGCCGCGACGCCGGCGGCCAGGCTCGCGCCCATGCCTTCGTCGGCGCGCGCGCACTCGATGACGGTGAGGCCCGTGGCTTCGAGCAGGGGCTTGAGCGGGCTGGCGCTTCTCACCACCGCGACGCCATGCGGAAACGCCTGGGCGAATGAACGTGCAGAGCATAGTGCGATCGGCTCACCGTTCAGTGGGTGCAGCAGCTTGTTGCCGTTGAAGCGCTTTGAGGAGCCGGCGGCCAGAAGGATGCCGGTGACGACAGCTTTCATGCCTTGCCAGCGCCCCGCATGTCGGGCCTCGCCCCGTGTGGCCGGGCTATGAAGGTCAGGCGGACGACGGTCTCTCTGCCGGACGGAGAGAAGCAAACATCAAGTGGCACAGGCTTCGAAGTTGCCGGTGGCCTTGTCGGACACCTTGTCGAGCGGGAAGCGGTTTTTCACCGCGGTGACTTCGGCCAGGATGGAAATCGCGATTTCCGGCGGCGTGCGGCTGCCGATGCGCAGGCCGATCGGCCCGTGCAGGCGTTCGATCTCGGCGTCCGACAAGTCGAATTCCTTCAGGCGCAGCTTGCGCTTGGCGGTGTTGACGCGCGAACCTAAGGCGCCGATGTAAAACGCCGGCGACTTGAGCGCCTCGAGCAGCGCCATGTCGTCCAACTTCGGGTCATGGGTCACGGCGACCACCGCGCAGTGCGCGTCGAGATTGAGCTGCAGCACCACGTCGTCGGGCATGCCGGTGACCAGTTCGGCATGCGGCACGTTCCAGTCGGCGCGATATTCCTCGCGCGGATCGCACACGATCACCTGATAGTCCAGGGCTTGCGCCATCTCGGCTAAGTAACGCGACAACTGCCCGGCGCCGATGATCAGCATGCGCCACAGGGGGCCGTAGATCACCTTGAGCGTGTTGCCGTCGAACGCGGTCTTGTCGGCACGCGAGGCGCCGGAGATGGTGACCGCGCCGGTGTGCAGATCGATGGTGCGCATTGCCAGCTCGTGGCGCTCCGCGCGCGCCAGGATGTCTTCAACCCAGGCGGTTTCGGTGACCGGTTCCTGCACCAGTTTGAGCGCGCCGCCGCACGGCAGGCCGAAGCGCGCCGCTTCCTCGGTGGTGACGCCGTAGCTGACGATTTCCGGTTTGGTTGCCAACAGCGGGGCGTTGCGGCAGCGCTCGATCAGGTCGTCTTCGACACAGCCGCCGGAGACCGAGCCGACGATTTGGCCGTCACCGCGAATCGCCAGCAGGGCGCCCGGCGGGCGCGGCGCGCTGCCCCAGGTTTCAACCACCGTGACCAGATTGACGGTGTGCCCGGCCTGGCGCCAGGCGAGAACGGATTTGAGTACGTTGAGATCGACGCTGTCCATGATGTTTCCTTGCAGATTGAAGTGCGATTGTACGTCTACAAGGCAGCGATCCAACTCGCCCGGGGCGTGGATTGGAAGGTGCCGTCCACGGCACGGAGACTGGCATCCTTGCCTACGCGTGCTTTCCAATGCCGGTCCTGGAAAACCGGCCCGAACCAGCCCCAAAGCCAGACGTCGCGCCCAAGGCTACGAAGAGTGCGTCACGCAGAATGCGCCGCTGCGGGCGTCGCGCAGGTCTGATCCCATAATTGTACGTGTAAGAAGTACAATTAATAAAGAAATTGTACGTTTATAAAGCAAATATGACGACCATCCCTCAAGACAGCTACCGCAGCGCAATTCGACAAAAGATCGTCGACAGCATCGCCGCGCCGGTGCCGGTCTTGACGGCGCGGGATGTCTGGCTACCCGCGGTCACCAATAAAGCCATTGCCGTCATCGGCATGCGCCGGGCAGGCAAGACCTCCCTGCTGTGGCGCATCGTGGGTGAACGCCTGAAGCTTGGCACGGCACGCGAGGCGCTGGTCTATTTCAGTTTCGAGGATGAGCGGCTGGTGGGCATGACAGCCCTCGATTTGCAGTTGGTGATTGAAGAGTATTACAAGCTCTACCCGGCGCGCCGCGATCGCGAGAAAACCACGTTTTTGCTAGATGAGATTCAGCTCATCGCCGGCTGGGAAACATTTGCGCGGCGCATTCTGGATTCAGAAGCCATCGAGTTGTTTGTGTCGGGATCGTCGGCCAAATTGCTTTCCCGTGAAATTGCCTCCAGCATGCGCGGCCGCGCCATGGAGGCAGTGGTCACGCCGTTCAGCTTTCGCGAAATGCTGCGCCACCATGCGGCGTTGCCAGCCAAATCCAGCCTGAGGCTTACCAAGGCGGAGCGCTCGGCACTGCATCAAATGCTGCAGCGCTACATCACCTATGGCGGCTTTCCCGAATTGCAAGCCTTGTCCGGTGCGGCCAGCTCGCGCGAACGCAACGAGTTGTTGAAAACCTATGTCGATGTAGTGCTGTTGCGCGATGTCGTCGAGCGCCACAATGTCAGTCAGCCCCAAGTGCTGCGCTGGCTGGTGCGGCAACTGCTCGGCAATACAGCGGGCAGCTTCAGCATCAACAAGTTTTTCAATGACCTCAAATCACGCGGCGTTGCGGTCGGCAAAGAGCGCCTGCATGGGTATCTGGGGCATCTTGAAGATACTTTTCTGTTGACCAGTATCTGCATTGCCACCGAATCGGTGCGTCGCCGCCAGGTCAACGCCCGCAAAATC
>JAYTDE010000319.1:0-11457 GCA_043736195.1 Burkholderiales bacterium
CAATCGAGGGCGAAGATTTGCGCTTCTCAGACCTCTGCAAGCCAGCATTGCCCGCAAAAATAGTCGGCAGGCCACGCAACTCCACAATCATCGTTTCGAAAATCAGCCGCAAAGCCGCTGTGGCTGCGGCTCTCGGGGTTTTCTGTCAGGCACTGTATAGGATGAATCCGTTGCGCAACCGGATTCCGTTGCGGCGTTCCGACCTTTGGTGTCGCTGCGGGTCACCCGCCCCGGCCGACCACATGGTACGGAGCTGGACCGTCGTTGTTGTAGTATCAAGCATCGAACTTCCCGGCCAGACATGCTTGGGCCGTACAGGGAAAAGTGATGAGAAAACAGTTGCGGGGCAACTGTGCCGGTGTTTTGCGAGGGGACGGGAAAAATGTTTTACGGTGAAATCGAGGGCAGCGGTTTCGAGGTGATCGAAGCGGAATTCGCGCGCTGCTTTGTCGGCCACGCGCGCGTCGAACGCCTGTGGACCGGCTGCCGCTGGGCCGAAGGGCCGGCGTGGTTCGGCGGCGGGCGCTACCTGCTGTGGTCCGACCTGCCCAACAACCGCATCCTGCGCTATGACGATACCGACGCTTCGGTGTCGGTGTTTCGCGAGCCATCCGGCTTCGCCAACGGCAACACCTGCGATCGCCAGGGGCGCCTTGTCAGTTGCGAGCACCTGAACCGGCGCGTCACCCGTACCGAGCACGACGGCACGCTAACGGTGCTGGCGGAGCGCTTCGACGGCAAGCGCCTGAATTCGCCCAACGACGTGGTGGTCAAGTCCGACGGCTCGATCTGGTTCACCGACCCCGACTACGGCATCATCGCCGACTATGAGGGCGCGCGCGCGGCGCGCGAACAGGACGGGTGTCATGTGTATCGCATCGACCCTGCAAGCGGCGCGCTGACTAGGGTCGCAAGCGACTTCCACCATCCCAACGGCCTGGCGTTCACGCGTGACGAGAAGCACCTCTATGTGGCCGATAGTGGCGCCTCCGAAGACGCCGACGGGCCGCGCCACATTCGCCGCCTCGCGCTCGGTGCCGACGGCAGCACTTTAGGCGCCTCGAGCGTGATCGCCACCTGCAATGCCGGCCTGTTCGACGGCTTTCGTGTCGACTGCGATGGCCGTGTGTGGACCAGTTGCGCCGAAGGCGTGCACTGCTATCGCGCCGATGGCACGCTGATCGGCAAGGTGCGGATTCCCGAACTGACAGGCAACCTGACCTTCGGCGGCTTGCAGCGTAACCGCTTGTTTATCTGCGGCACGACTTCACTCTACGCGGTGTATCTCAAGGTGAACGGCTGAACGCTGTATCGGCCAAGCGGGTGCAAGGCCCGAGTTGGCGGGTAGGCGGGGTAGCCTTGGCGGCCCTCAAGTATCGCGACGCCCCGAGACCTCGGCGCCAGCGTTGGGCGCTAAGCGCAGGTTGAACCAGAACGACAGCGATGCAACCGCGGCGACGACCATGAAGGCGACGCTGAAATCGGCGGCCTTGACCGTGGCGTGGCCATGCAATCCGGCGCTGGTTTCCAGTACCCAGGCGGCGAGGGTCACGCCCAGGCTCAAGGCCAGTTGCTGGGTCACGTTGGCCAGGCTCGAGGCCGGGCTCATTTCGGCGCGCGCAATGTCGGCATAGGCCAGCGCGTTCATCGCGGTGAATTGCAGTGAGCGAAAGAACCCGCCCAGGAGCAACAGGCCAAGCATCAGCGCATAGGGCGTGGTCTGGGTGAAGAGCCCATAGCTGGCGATGCTGCCGGCGGCGATCACGGCGTTCCAGATCAGCACATTGCGAAAACCGTAACGCCTGAGAATCGCCACCGCCATGGTCTTCATGAACATCGCCGCCAGCGCCGAGGTGCAGGTGAGGAGGCCCGATTGCAGTGCCGAGTAGCCAAAGCCCAACTGCATCAGAAGCGGCAGCAGGAAGGGCATCGCGCCCACGCCAATGCGAAACACCGCGCCGCCGATCACGCTCGTACGATAGGTCGCCACCCGGAGAAAACGGAAATCGAGCAAAGGGTGCTCGCTCTTGAACGCATGGCGCACGTAGAGCGCCAGTGAAATGCCGCCGGCGATGACGCAGGCGGTCGACATTTCCTTGGAGAGCAGATGCTGGCCGGCGGTGGCCAGGCCCAGGGTCAGCGCAGAGAGGCCGAAGCCGGACAGCACGAAGCCGGCGAAGTCGAGCGGTGCCAAGTCAGGCTCGGTGATCTCGGGGACGTGCCGAGTCGCCAGGTAGATGCCCAGAATGCCGATCGGGATGTTGATGAAAAAAATCCAGCGCCAATGGAAGTAGGTGCTGATGAAGCCGCCCAGCGGCGGCCCGAATACCGGCCCCAGCAAGGCGGGAATGGTGAGGTAGCTCATGGCCTGCACCAGCTCGTTCTTGGGCACGCTCTTGAGCAGTATCAGGCGCCCCACCGGCACCATCATCGCACCACCCATGCCCTGCAGGAAGCGCGCCGCGACAAAGCCGCCGAGGGAAGATGAAAAGCCGCAGGTGAGCGAGCCCAGCATGAAAACGCAGATCGCCAGCCGGAACACGGTGAGCGAGCCGAAGCGATCGGCCATCCAGCCGCTGACCGGGATGAATACCGCCAGCGAGACCAGATAGGCGGTGAGCGCCAGCTTGAGCGAGATCGGGTTGACGCCCAGGTCCGCGGCGATCACCGGCAGCGAGGTGGCGATCACGGTTGAATCCATGTTCTCCATGAACAATGCGCAGGCGATGATCAGCGGCAGCAGCAGGGTGCGGCGCATGGTCAGGCGGCCGTGCGCCGGCGTGCGTCGTGACGGTACCCGCGTTTCATGCCGGTGTTGATGCTGTGCGGATCGTAGTCCGGGCGGCGCACCCGGTCGCCTGCCGCCGTCAGTCGCGCGAAGTCGGTCTGCATGGCGCCCGTGTGTCGCCCCTCAAGGCAGCGTCACGATCTCGACCCAGTTCGGGTTCTTGCCCATGGCGTATTTTTTCAGTTCGCGAAGGCGGCCGCTGGCGCCATCAATGGCATAGCTGGTCATCGAGTTGGAGGCCTGGCCTACCGAAAGGAGGAAACGCCCGCAAGGGTCGATCGCGAAACCGCGCGGCTCGGTTTCGGTGGCGTAGTTGGCGATGCGTTCCATGCGCCCATCGGCACCGACAGCGAAAACCGCCAGCGTACTGGAGCGGCGCTCCGAGGCATACAGAAAGCGGCCGTCGGGCGTCAGATGAATGTCGGCCGCCCACGGCTGGCCGGAGAAATCCCCGGGCAGAATGCTCAGGTTCTGCATCTGGGTCAGCAGGCCGCTGTCGCCATCGAACGCGAAGCTGGTCACGCTGGCGTCGAGTTCGTTGAGCAGGTAGGCATGCCGGCCGGTGGGATGAAACACGAAATGGCGCGGGCCGGCGCCGGGTTGCTGGGCGATCGCAGCCGGTGTATTGGGCGTCAGGGTGCCGTCGGCCGCGTCGAACTTCCATTGCATGAGCATGCCACCGCCCAGGCAGGGCACGAATACATAGCGCCCGGACGGGTCGGGCACGATCGCATGGGCGTTGGGTTCGGTATCGATCACCTGATGCGCGGTTTCGACCAGCCCGTCCTGGCCGATCACGCTGACGCCGATCTTGTGGCCGCTGTACGAGGCCCACAACAGGTATTTTCCGCTGCGGTCGAGCGCGATATAAGGTGTGCTGTCGGGCAGCGGCCCGCTGCCGAGTGCCTGCAGGTGGCCCGATAGTGGATCGATTGCGAAGCTGGCGACAGCGTATGGTTGCGAGCGCAACGCCGCGAACAGGTGGCGCCGATCATGGCTAGTCGCAAGCGGCATCACGATGCCGCCTGCCGGCACTTTCTGGATCAGCGCAAGATCGCCATTGGCTGCATCGAGTTCGAGTACCAGGATTTCCCGGCTGTCCGCGCATGCTACGTAAGCGCGAACGCGCTTGGGTGTGGTTGTCATCGGCGGAGGTTTGCGTGATCGTTCGAATGGCGCGCGCAGGCAAGCCGGGGAAGCGCCAGTATAGAGTCTCCGGTACGGCAGGCCAGGCCGTGCGCGCGCCTCTCAGTACGGCGCGAACCGCTGTGCGCCCAGGCTCACTTCATCAGTCCCGGCAGCCACAGCGAGATCGCCGGCACGTAGGTCACCAGCAATAGTGCCATGCACATCGCGCCATAAAACGGCCATAGCTCCTTCGATACTTCTTCCATCGTCACTTTGCCGATCGCGCAGCCGACAAACAAGGTCGGCCCGACCGGCGGGGTGATCAGGCCAATGCCGAGGTTCAAGATCATGATCATGCCGAAATGCACCGGGTCGATGCCCAGCTTGACGATCACCGGCATGAAAATCGGAGTGCAGATCAAGAGCATCGGCGCCAGATCCATGAAGGTGCCGAGCACCAGCAGCAGGATGTTCACCAGCAACAGAAACACGTATTTGTTTTCCGACACCGACAGGAAGAAATAGGTGACCTTGGCTGGAATCTGCATGATCGCCATCATGTAGCCGAAGGCGACCGAGAAGCCGATCAGCATCATCACCATCGATACCGTCTTGACGACGCGGTGGATCATGTGCGGCAAGTCACGCCATTTGTAATCGCGGTACACCAGAAACGTGACAAGAAACGCATAGACGCAAGCCACTGCCGCCGATTCGGTCGGGGTGAACACGCCCGTCAGAATGCCGCCCATGATGATGACCACCGTCACCAGGCCCCACAGCGCATCGACCACGATCCTGGGCACCTCTTTCAACGCGATCGGCTCGCCCTTCGGGTAGCCGCGCTTGTGCGAGATCCACAACACCAGGCCAATCAGGCACAGGCCGAACAACAGGCCGGGAAAGATGCCGGCCAGAAACAGATGCGCCACCGAAATCGTGCCGCCGGCCGCAAGCGAATAGATCACCGCATTGTGCGAGGGCGGAATCAGCAGTGCCTGCACCGAACCGCAGATGGTGACGTTGGTGGCGAACACGCGTGGATAGCCGGCCTTGACCATCTGCGGAATCATCACCGAGCCGATCGCCGAGGTGTCGGCCACGGACGAACCGGAGATGCAGCCGAACAACGATGAAGCCAGGATGTTGACAATCCCCAAGCCACCGCGGATGAAGCCGACGAAAATGCGCGCCAGGTTGATCAGCCGCGCCGCCATGCCGCCTTCGGCCATGATGGCGCCGGCCAGGACGAAAAACGGGATCGCGAGCAGCGCGAAGTCGTCGGTGCCGTCGGAGATCTTCAGCATGATGGCTTCGAGCGGAATGTCGACCCACAATGCGGCGCAGATGGCGGCCAGCCCCAACGCATAGGCGACCGGCAGGCCGAGGGCTGCGAGCAGGGCGAAAGATCCGAGCAGGATCAGAGTGTCCATGGCTTACTCGATTCCGCTCGGGGCGTCGCTGTACATCACCGACGTTGCAGGCGGGGCGCCGACCCACACGCGTTCGATCAGAAACAAGAGGGTGAGCACGCCGGCAATCGGGATCGGCGAATACACGGCCCCGACCGGGAGGCCCGGGAATTCCGCCAACGACTGGTTCCAGGTGATGCGGCACAACTGGACACCGTAAATCGCCATGAACAGCGAGATCGCCGCCATGCAGGCGTCCACACCCCACAGCATGAGACGCTTCTTTCCGGCGCTGACGGCGTTAAGGAGTGCCTCAACCGCCACATGCACGTTGGCGCGATAAATCGCTGCGCCGCCAACGAACGAGAACATCACCATCATCACCACCGAAGCGGGTTCAGGCCATGACTGCGGGTTGTTCATCGCATAGCGCATGAATACCCCGAATGGAATGATCAAGGTGATCACCACCATCGCGGTGCCGGCCAGGATGACACAGGCGAGGTACAAGCACTCCATCGCCTGCGCATAGCGTTGCTTCGCGGTCATGTCGGACTCTTCCTGAAAGGGCAAGCAAAAACGCGCGGCCTCGCAATCGAGGTCGCGCGCCGGTCAACCAGCCTTATTTGGTGTCCGCGATACGCTTGAGAATGCCGGCGTATTTGGAGCCGTACTTGTCGCGAATCGGTTGCGTGGCCTTGAAGAATGCCGGTTTGTCGGCAGCCACGAACTGCACGCCGGCGGCTTTGAGTTTGGTCTCGGCTTCGCCACTGTAGGCATCCCAAAGACTGCGTTGCTCCAGCTGCGCCTCGGCCGACACTTTCTTCAAGAGGGTCTGGTCTTCCTTGGACAGTGCGTCCCAGGTGCGCCTGGAGAACACGAAAATTTCCGGAATGATCAGGTGCCCGGTCAGGCTATACACCTTGCTTACTGTCCAGTGGTTCTGCGCGAACAGGGTCGGCGAATTGTTTTCGGCGCCATCAACCACGCCGGTTTGCAGTGCCGAATAGAGCTCGTTGAACCCCATGGCCACGCCGTTGCCGCCCATGGCATTCATGGTTTCGACGAACAACGGGTTTCCCATCATGCGGATTTTCATCCCCTTCAGATCCGCTGGCGCCGTGACCGCTTTCTTGGCATACACGCTGCGTGTTCCGGCATCCATCCAGCCCAGCGCAACCAGGCGTGATGCGGGTGAAGCGGTGATACGCTCGAGCAGATCCTGTCCGATCGGGCCGTCAATCACCTTGCGCATGTGCGCTTCATCACGAAATACGAAAGGCAGGTTGAATACGTTCAGATCGTCCACCACCGGGCCCATCGCGCCGACCGAGATGCGGGCAATCTGCAGTGCGCCAACCTGCGCCTGTTCGATCATTTCCTTTTCACCGCCCAACTGCATTGACGGGAACATCTGGATCGAGATACGCCCATTGGTGGCGGTTTCGATTTTCTTGCCCATGCGCACCAGGGCTTCGACTGTCGGGTAGCCCAGTGGATGCACGTCAGACGCTTTCCACACTACTTTAGCCTGGGCGAATGCGCTGCCCACCGGCACAGCCGCGGCCAGACCGGCTGCGGCCCCTGCGCGAAGTACGTCACGTCTTTTCATGGTTTGTCTCCTGTATGTAAGGATGGATTTTTGAGCGGAAAGGCGCCGCTCGCGCACACTCTGAAAAAGCCGGAAAGGCGGAAAAGCGATGATGCTGTCCACAGTATCAACAAGCCGCCGACGTCATATCGCGATGGCCCCGCCATCCACCGTCAGCATGGACCCGGTGGCGAACGACGATTCATCGCAAGCCAGATACAGAATCGCATAGGCAATCTCGCCTGGCTTGCCGGTGCGCCCCATCGGCTGACGTCCGTCCAGCACAGCCTGAAACGCGACCGGGTCTGGTACCTCCTTGAGCATTTTGTCGAAGTAGGCGGTCATGGTGACGCCAGGGGCGACGCAATTGACGCGAATATTGTCGGCTACGTGATCCAGGGCCATTGAACGTGTCAGAGCGGCAACCGCGCCCTTGGACGCCACGTAGGCGGCGCGATCCTTGAGACCGACACTGGCCACGTTGGACGCGGTATTGACGATCACACCGCCGCCGTGCCTGATCATCAGGGGCACGGCGTACTTCGAGCACATGAATACGCCCTTGACATTGACTGCGAGAATCCGGTCGAGTACCGCTTCATCAGTAGTCACCACCGAGCCCAGTGCCCCGAGGCCGGCGTTGTTGATCAAAATGTCGAGCTTGCCGAAATGGGCTGCCGCCGTTTCCAGGAGCGCCTTGCACTGCGCCGAGTCGGCCACGTCGCAACCGACGGCATGGGCGGCGTCACCCAAAGCCTTGCAAACCGCGCGTGCCGCGTCAAGGTTGACGTCTGCGATGATGACGCGCGCGCCCTCGGCGACAAACAACTGCGCGGTTGCAAGGCCGATGCCCGAGGCGCCGCCGGTGATAACCGCGGTTTTTCCTTGCAGTCGCAATTTGCCCATGTTCAGGTCTTGATGACAGTGCGCGCTTCAATTTCGGCGATGTCGGCAGGGCGCGCAAAGGGCGCCGGGGTGGGTTCGCCGGCTTTGCGTTGCGGCCCGATTGCCGCGAAAAATGTCTCCAGACCACCGGGCATGAAAAACCAGACCCACTGCAGGTCGAAGTCGCCATCGTTCACGAAGGTGTGTGCGCGCTTGTGGCCAAGGTAAAGAGTGGTCCCCGGCAGCATGCGATAGCTTTTGCCCTCGATGTCGGCAGTCCCGCTGCCGGAGAGCACGTACAGCACTTCTTCGGCACGCTCGTGCGAGTGCAAGCGTACCCGGCCGCCGGGTGGCAACAACTGCCGGCCCATCGAAAAACGGTGCACCGCGTCGATGTTTTGCGGACTGAGGATGACTTCGGCGTAGCCGTTGGCCGGTTGCGGTTGCCAGTAGCCGACGCAGTCGTCGTGTGCGGCGACGCGCAAGTCGCCGGCAGGAGCATCGAAATCCAGAGCCAGTCGCTTATCCATGATGTGCGCCTTGGGGGATGGCCAGCTTTGACACTGGCGCCGGCATTTTGTGGGCAGGCCCGATTACACCATGGCGCGGCGCCCGCTCCGGCTGGCCATGAGTCGAACGAACCCGGTTCTGCGCGTCAATTCTCATACGGCCCCATCTTCACGTACGCGCCGCCTTGAAACCGCTCAGCCGGATCATCCGGGTCACCCGCCGGCTTGGACTCGATGCTCGCGCGAAAACGCTCGGAGCTGTCTCTGGGCGTCCAGCCAAGATGTGCGGCGGCATGGTTGTCCCACCAGCTGTCGCGGTTGGCTGATGCGCCGAACACAATGGTGTGTTCGACCTTGGGCGCACACAGGGCGCAGCGCACCAGTAGGGCCAGGTCCGCATACGAGAGCCAGGTGACGAGCATGCGCCTGTCGCGCGGCTCGGGGAATGAGGAACCGATGCGCAGGCAAACCGTTTCGATGCCGTAGCGATCCCAGTACAGGCGCGCCAAGGCCTCGCCGAACACCTTGGAAACACCATAGTTGCCGTCCGGGCGGGTCGGGTCGTTCGCATCGATGCGGCGCGTGCGCGGATTGAAGCCGATGGCGTGGTTCGAGCTGGCGAAAATGATGCGCTTGGCACCTTGCCGGCGCGCTGCTTCATAGAGGTGATGCAGGCCGATGATGTTGGCCGCGAGGATCGGTTCCCAGGGGCCGTCGACCGAAACGCCGCCCATGTGGACCACCGCGTCAACACCTTCGAGCAAGGCATGCACGGCCGCGCCATCGGCCAGGTCGCAGCGCACCAGCTCTTCGCCCTCCTGCGCGCAAGCCACGTCGGCGATGTCGGACAGCCGCAGCACTTGCGTCAGGCCCTTGAGCGGCGCGCGCAGGCTGCGGCCAAGGCCACCGGCGGCGCCGGTCAGTAGGAGGCGGTTGAAACGTACAGTCATGGGTTGGAGCCGAACGGGATTGAACGCTGGTCTTGCATGCTGTGAAAGGGGCGTGAGCCTTACCTGACAATGCGAGCTTGCGGCTTGGTTACTGATATGTCATCATACAACTTGATACGAATTATCGAGGTTGATCAGGCCTTATGTCAAGTGCCGATACAGGCTTTCCCGCGAGCGCCCCGCCGCCCCGCCGTGCGCCTGTGGGTGCGCGACGCACGGTATCGTTGACTCAGAAGCTGGTGGACCGGCTGACCATGCAGATCCGTGGCGGCGAGATCGCGCCCGGGTCCAAGTTGCCGAGCGAAGCGGCGATCATCGCGGCGTACGGTGTAAGCCGCACAGTGGTGCGCGAGGCGCTGTCGAGGCTGCAGGCAAGCGGCCTGACCGACACCCATCACGGCATCGGCACCTTCGTACGCGAGCCGGTGCCGGGCGCCGATTTTCGCATCGATGTGGCGCAAATGGCGACCGTTGTGGAGGTCCTTGCGTTGCTCGAGCTGCGCATGAGTATGGAGACAGAAGCCGCTGGCCTCGCAGCATCAAGACGTAGTGAGCACCAACTCAATGAAATGCGAAAGGCGCTCGATTGTTTTGAGGCCAACGCTCCTGACCTGGGTCTTTCAGTCGAGCACGATTTTCAGTTTCACCTGCAGATCGCGTTGGCCACAGGCAACCGCTATTTTTCGGAACTGATGGGCTATTTGGGTACCATGATGATTCCACGTACCCGCTTGAACACCAGCGACTTAGCCCGGGAAGATCGTTCGGCATACTTTCAGCGGGTGCATCGTGAGCATCAGGAGATCTATGATGCGATTGCCCGGCAGGACGGCGAGGCCGCGCGCGCAGCCATGCGCACCCATTTGGCGAATAGCCGCGAACGGCTGCGTCGGGCCCACAAGGCGGCGACGCGCGACGCCCAAGTCGAGCACAGCTAACGCCCTGGCGCGATATTGCGTTGTATGACGACATATGACTGGATGTCGTTACATCACCCCGGTTTTGACTTAGGCTCTCACTGCTGAAGGATGGATCAAGACATGCCGGCGCGCCACCGCATCGCAATGATCGGCCTTGGCATGGGCGCCACGCCGCACGCCCAGAGCCTCAACGACCTCAAGCATCGGGTCGAGGTTGCTGCCGCATACACCCGCAGGCCGGCGCGCGCGGCCGCGTTCGCGGAGCGCTTTGATTTTCCGTTCACCCACGACTTGGCCGCGATCGAGCGCGATACAAGTATTGGCTGCGTGCTCATCGCGGTACCGCCCAATGCACACCTTGAACTGGTCGAACGCTTCGCCGCCGCCGGCAAACACATACTGCTGGAAAAGCCGCTCGAGGTCTCGCCGGCGCGTTGCGAGGCAGTCGTCGCCGCTTGCGTCCGCGCCGGCGTGCGCCTGGGCGTGGTGTTCCAACATCGCTTTCGTCCTGGCGCGCAGCGCCTGGCCGAACTGCTGGCACAGGGCGTTCTCGGGCGTATCGCTGTGGCCAATGTATCGGTGCCCTGGTGGCGACCGCAGTCCTACTACGACCAGCCCGGCCGCGGCACCCTTACGCGCGACGGTGGCGGCGTGTTGATCACCCAGGCGATCCACACGCTTGACCTGTTCCTGTCGCTGGCCGGCGGGGTGGAGGAGGTCACGGCTTTTGCCGGCACCACGGCATTGCACCGCATGGAAACCGAGGACGTGGTCGCCGCCGCCCTGCGCATGCAAGGCGGTGCCATCGGCGCCCTGATGGCCACCACCGCCTGCTACCCGGGCTTCGGTGAGCGTATCGAACTGGCAGGCGATGCGGGCAGCGCTATCCTGGCTGACGGCGAGTTGTTGGTGCAAACGCACGACGGGGGCAGGCTGCGCGCAGGTGAAAGCGGTGGCGGTGGCGGTGGCGGCGGTGCCGACCCAATGGCATTCACCAACGATGCCCATCGCGGTGTGCTGGCGGATTTTCTCGACGCTGTCGAGAGCGGTCGCGACCCGCTTGCAAACGGCCGCGCGGCACTTGATGTGCATCGCCTGATCGAGGCATTGCTTGAGTCGGCGCGCGCGCGCCGGCCGGTGCAGCCGCACCGCTCCTGAACCCGCGCGCCTTGCGGCGCCGGGGCCACGTTTATAATCATTCGCTTATAAGCTGATTGTGCGCTCGCATGAAACACCTGACCCCCAAGCAGACCTTCGCCTATCTGGCCGCGCAT